>JAYSQO010000078.1:0-26853 GCA_043721535.1 Bdellovibrio sp.
CCAAATAAGGCTGCTTTATTTTCAGAATTATTATTTAAGATCTGCTCAAAAATTTGTCGTGATTCATTGTATTTATTTAATTTATAAAGACTGCGCGCCTGGCCAAGCATGGCCCAGTTCCAATTAGGAAATATTTTTGCGGCTTCTGCAAAATAAGCTTCAGCGTTTAAAAAGTTTAAATTTTCTTCAAGCAGTTCAGCTTTCATCACATATAAAAATGGGAATAAAATAAACTTTTCATCAGCGGCTTGATCTAAAGTTTTTTCGATCAGACCACGATAGTCTTGTGGTTGGCCTTTAGCTAATAGATAAACTGATTGGCATGTATCAGAATAACTAGAAATTGGATTAAGGCCACGTGCCAATTGTGTAGTGACAGTTACGGCTTTAAAATCTTGTGTTGTTTGTCGTGTATAAGGCCAAAGCTGTTGGTACACGACACAAAGTAGTCCAATAGATTCAAGATCGTTTTTGGAACCTTCAATGGCTTCGACAAGAATTTTTTGTGCTTGGCGTGTATTTTCAATTAAGCCAGTGCGCAGTAGAGCAAATGATTTTGTTTTATAAGATTTAAGCTCTTCAGCAGATAAAGATTTATTTTCAGCAGAAACTTTAGGGGCTATAAGGACCCAGCCCGTTTTTTGGTCTTGGTCAAAATTAAGATAAACAAAAATCAGCGCAAAGAAAACAGTCAACCCAAAAAAATGTGGAAAGAATTTTTTAAGCTGTAGTGTTTTTAATTTTTGAATATTACTTAGTTCAATGGTGAACTGTTTGTCGCGTGCAGAAATCAAAGCCACGTGTGGATCTACCTGACTATTTTTTGGCATCGTCGCCGGCAGCTGAGTTTTTTTCTTATTTAGTGCAGGCTTTGCGATTGAGGCATTATTAAAATTAATAGCTGAATCATCTGACGAACTAACTTGTTCATCATCTTCATTCATACTTTTAATAACTGTTTCTGCTTCCATTTTCTGAGAAATTTTTTCGTCGCGCTGAATGGGATTTTCTAATGATTCAAGAAGGGCTTCATAAAATTCAGGTTGTTTAGAAAGGGTTTTCCAGTCGCCATCAGGAAAAGCGCAGACAAATTCGTTTCCAGTATAAACACCCTCAACAATCATTTTATTGATTGCTATAGTTGAATAAGGCCCTTTGACTTGGCCTGACTCAAGACGTATTCGCCACTGATCGATGAAATTACCCATGAGCTTTTATTATAGAGGAGTGGTTTTACATCGGACAGTACTCATATCATTTTAGATCCAAGTTATGACTTAAGTCTGAGAATGGAACCACCTAAAAGTTCCAGTTTGGAACCTATAGGGAGCGAACAAGGTTCTAAATGAAATCTGTTTCATCTAAAGCCCGAAAAAGCATGGCATATCGATTGCTCTGTATTTTACTAAAATGAAGTTGTTAGCCTTTATATATATCATCATCGTGCTTGTTCTTTCGGCTAAAGCTAGAGCTTTTAATTATAAATTCAATAAAACTTTCGCTAGAAATAGCACTGTTTTTCAAAGGCTTGATTGTGGCCCCTCCTCAGTCAAGCCTTAATTTTTTCAGCCATCATAATTAATTTACACGTTTAATTTTTGCGCCTAAAGAAGTTAACTTACCTTCAAGATTTTCATAACCTCGATCAAGATGATAAATACGATTCACTAATGTTTCACCGCGTGCAACTAATCCCGCTAAAACCAAGCTTGCAGAGGCTCTTAAGTCTGTTGCCATCACAGGTGCGGCTGATAATCCACCGGGCTTTCCACGAACAACGGCCACTTGTGTTTTTGGAGTAATATCCGCACCTAAACGCATGAGTTCATTTACATGCATAAAACGATTTTCAAAAACAGTTTCTGTAATTACGCTAGTTCCATTGGCTACGACCATTAAAGCCATGAACTGTGCTTGTAAATCAGTTGGAAATAGCGGATGAGGCGCGGTTGTAATATCAACAGCTTCCCAAGTTTTAGCTGGGTGAATGTGCATAGAATCTTTTGTCACATCAATTTTAAATCCAGACTCCCGCATTTTTTGTAATAAAGATTCTAGATCATGAGGATTACATTTTTTAACAGTGACAGATCCTTGAGTGATCGCGCCAGCAATTAATAATGTTCCGGCCTCGATACGATCTGGCATGATGCTGTGTTTAGCAGGAGTTAATTTGCTTACGCCTTCAATTTTAATCACACTTGTTCCGTGCCCTGTGATTTTTGCACCCATTTTATTAAGGTAATTTGCGAGATCAACAATTTCAGGTTCTTTAGCAGCATTTTCAATTGTTGTTACACCATTTGCCAATGTAGCAGCCATCATTAAATTTTCAGTACCACCAACAGTTGTTTTTTCAAACAATACTGTAGCCCCTTGTAATTTTTTACATTTCGCAAAAACATAACCGTCTCTTAATTCAATTTCTGCGCCAAGTGCTTTCATGGCATCTAAATGTAAATCAATAGGACGTGTTCCGATTGCACAACCACCAGGAAGAGAAACCACTGCTTCACCGTATTTAGCCAGCACGGGGCCTAAACATAAAATACTAGCGCGCATTTTACGAACTAGATCATAGTGAGCTTCAAAAGTTTTTAATTTATGAACAACAACTTTATAAGTATGACCTTCACGAATTGAATTACAGCCTAAACTTTTTAAAAGTTCTGCAGTGGATTCGATATCTTTAAGTAGTGGCACATTATCAAAAGTGTGTTCACCTTCTGCAAGTAATGTCGAAAATAAAATAGGTAGAGCTGCATTCTTTGCTCCGCTGACTTCAACTGAACCGTTTAAAACTGAACCGCTAGTTACTAACATTTTGTCCATAAAAATTCCAATCAAAATATAAAATTAATCTAAAATAATATTATGCTCTGGCTTTAATGATTCGATCAAGTCCAGACAAGTCTTTTATAACATCCACAGACTTAAATTTTTGTAAGTTTTCAAAGTAAATTTTTACAACAGAGCCTTGTTGATAGCCCATTTCAAATAAAATCAGCCCGTTAGGTTTTACTAAATGGCTATAATGTCTCGCCCAAGATTTAATATCTGATAGCCCCTGATCTGGTGAAAATAATGCCTCATGAGGCTCATACTTTTTTACAAATTGTTCAGTCTCTTTATCGTTTTGGTCAATATACGGAGGGTTAGATACGATATAATCAAATTGTGAAAATGATGTGATGTCAGCTTTAAGCACATCACTGTGAATAGCTTGAACTTTGTCAGTTAATTCTAGAGATTTAATATTTTCAGATAAAATTTCAAAAGCAGTTGGTGATCTTTCAATCGTAACAAGTTCTGAATTTGCGATATTTTTTATAATCGATAATCCAATGCAACCCGTGCCAGATCCTAGATCAAGTACGCGTACTGTATCTGTGGTCGATTTTTTTTTGTGATCAGCTAAGACTTCGTCGATAATTAATTCTGTTTCAGGTCTGGGGATTAAAACTCCAGATCTAACTTTAAAATTTAATCCGTAAAATCCCTTTTCTTCAGTGATATAAGCCACTGGTTCACCAAGGCTTCGTCGTCTGACTAATTCACGACAAGCCGTAATTTCACTTTCATCTAATGGCTGATCGTATTTTACATACAATTGAATGCGGGGAATTTTTAACGCATGAGAAATTAAAATCTCTGCATCTAAGCGCGCAGTTTCTATTTTTTTATCTTTAAAGAACTGAATAGATTTTGTCAGAACTTCATTTAGCTTCATGATGATTAATTTACAACGGCTTGTTTTTTTAAAGCTTCAGCTTGGAAATTAGCAATTAAGGGATCAATAAGAATTTCAAACGAACCACTCATGACAGCATCAAGCTGATGCACTGTTAGACCAATGCGGTGATCAGTAATACGTGTTTGTGGAAAATTATAAGTTCTGATGCGTTCTGAACGATCACCAGTTCCGATTTGATCTAACCTAGCATCAGAAGCTTCTTTTAATCTTTTATCGTCTTCAAGAGCTTGTAATTTAGCGGCTAGAATTTGAAAGGCCCGCTCTTTATTGGCATTTTGTGATTTGCCCTCTTGGCAATGCACTAAAATTCCTGTTGGATTATGATGTAGTCTGACGGCTGATTCAGTTCTATTCACTGACTGACCACCAGCACCGCTGGCGCGCATAACATCTATCGTGATATCTTTCATATCAATTTTAATATCGACAGCTAAAACTTCTGGAATAATCGCGACTGTGACTGTTGAAGTATGTATACGTCCTGCAGATTCTGTTTTAGGAACGCGCTGTACACGGTGCACACCTGATTCGTATTTCATTTTAGAATAAACTGATTCACCAGAAATCATCGCAATGACTTCTTTAGCTCCGCCGACGTTTCCGTCCGTGTAAGACATTAATTCAGCCTTCCAACCCTGTGATGATGCATAACTGGCATAACCACGGAATAATTCATCTGCAAAAAGCGAAGCTTCATCCCCGCCGGCACCGGCGCGAATTTCAAGTAAAATATTTTTATCATCGTTAGGGTCTTTAGGTATCAAAGAGATTTTTAATTTATCTTCAAGAATTGGAACTTCAGCTTCTAAAATCTTAATGTCTTCACGAAACATTTCTTTCATTTCTGAATCTGTTTCGTTAGTGAATTGATCTTTACTTTCTTTCAGAGCAGCAGATTTTTTTTTGAAATCACGATAGAGAACAACAATTTTTTCTAGATCCGCCAGCTCTTTCATTAAAGCGCGATAGCGTTTTTGATCAGAAGCAATATCGGGTCTTTGTAAAGACATACTGACTTCTTCGTATCGTGATTCAACTGAATCTAACTTTGAAAACATGTTTTGGATCTCCACTTAAAAACAAAAAAGCGGCACAAATTGGCCGCTTTCCATTATTAAAAAAAAGAAATTTAACTACTTAGTGGTTAATTTACCATATTTTTTGTTGAAACGATCAATACGGCCCTCAGTATCCATAACACGCTGTTTGCCAGTGTAGAAAGGGTGAGAAGCTGAAGAAATCTCAACTTTGACTAGTGGATATTCTTTTCCATCAGTCCATTTAGTAGTTTCTTTAGAATCTAAAGTTGTTGTTCCAATAAACGCGTAGTCACAAGAAATATCTTTGAATACGACAGTTTTTAATTTTGGGTGAAGTCCTTGTTTCATAAATTCCTCTTTATTATTATAAATTTCAAAGACTTAGGTGATAACACAACTCACAGTCTATGCTCAACAAAAAATCACAAAAAAAGAACCATCATTAGCGTAAAACTAAGGCAGTAATTTTACTGAGACTCTGGGTTAGCTAGTAGTAAAGACTCAAAAACCAAACAGTTTTCGCTATTTAGTGAAAACTTAATAAGGCCCATTTGTTCGCTGCCCTTTGAAAGGTTTATATAGACCTTCTCTAGACCCGTGTCCTTCAAGGCTGTTTGATCTTCTGTTGTCATCAATTCAGCCTTAATATTTTGCGTATAAAGGCCTTCAAGAGTGCTTTTGATTTTTTTATAAGATTCAGGGCAAGTCACGTCAGCATCTAAAAGACCAAACTGTAGAATTTTTGATGGGAATAAAGTTTTGGCTAATAATGAAAAGTTTTGGCTCTGTAAACTAGAAATTAAATTATTCAGGTCATTTTTAGCCACACATGCAAATGAGTTTTCTTTATTTAAAGATTCAACCCATGCGGCTATGGCCACACCTGAATCGCAAGAAATGGGGCCTGCGTAAATGTCCCACGATCCGAAAGTTTGTGCTTTTTGTAACAGGGCTAAGGCTTTATCTTTATTACTGTCAGCGGCATAGCACGATGTGATTTTAAAAATCAAATCACCAAATTTACCTTCTGAAGAATCAGTCGCATATTGGGCATTTAAACAATTTTGAACATGACTTAGATACTCAGTTTGTTGATCGTCACAACTAGAAATTGATTCGATTTTTTCTGCTGAAGTCTGACATTCAATTTGAATTTCCGAAGAAATTTCTGCTGGAGCCTGAAAACTTTCAGGGTTCAAAGATTCAGCCAACGTAGCATCTGAATTAAAATAGGCCCTATCTGTTAAGTTAAAAATTTTTAACAGCGCAAAAACCAGAGTTAACCCCACTATAAAAATAATCAGAGGAATTTTTATTTTTTTAAATAAACCTTCTTCTTTTCGACTCTTAGACTGATTATCCATTCATACTCTTCAAGAAATCTGCATTTGTTTTTGTTTTATCTAATTTATCCATAAGAAATTCCATCGCATCAACGACATTCATCGGCGCTAGAACTTTTCTTAATATCCAAAGACGACTTAAATCACCTTTTTCAATTAATAAATCTTCTTTACGAGTGCCTGATTTATTGATGTCCATACAAGGGAAAATCCGTTTTTCCATTAATTTACGATCTAATTGAATTTCTGAATTACCAGTTCCTTTGAATTCTTCAAAAATAACTTCATCCATTCTTGATCCAGTATCAATTAAAGCTGTGGCAATAATTGTTAATGAACCACCTTCTTCGATATTTCTAGCAGCGCCGAAAAATCGTTTAGGTTTATGTAATGCATTTGAATCCACACCGCCTGATAAAATTTTACCAGATGGCGGAACAACTGTATTGTACGCACGGGCTAATCTTGTCAAAGAATCTAAAAGAATAACCACGTCATGTTTATGTTCAACTAAACGCTTAGCTTTTTCTAAAACCATTTCAGCAATCTGCACGTGACGAGTTGGCGGTTCATCGAATGTCGAACTGACGACTTCGCCTTTAACCGTTCTTTGCATATCAGTGACCTCTTCCGGTCGTTCATCAATCAACAGAACAATCAATTTAACTTCAGGGTGATTTGTTGTAATCGCATTAGCAATATTTTGTAGTAAAACTGTTTTGCCTGTCTTAGGCGGAGCGACGATAAGGGCACGTTGACCTTTACCTAGTGGCGCCATCATATCTACAATTCGCGTCGTCATTTCACTTTGTTTGTTTTCAAGCTTTAATTGTTTCTCAGGATAAAGCGGAGTTAAATTATCAAATAAAATTTTATCTTTTGAAGCTTCTGGCAATTCGTAATTTAAAGAATCCACTTTTGTTAAAGCGAAATAACGTTCGCCTTCTTTAGGCGGACGAACAGTTCCTGTGACTAAATCACCTGTACGCAAACCGAATTTACGCATCTGTGAAGGAGATACATAAATATCATCTGGGCCTGGTAAATAATTGTAATCCGGAGATCTTAAAAACCCGTAACCATCTGGTAGAATTTCAAGAACACCCGATCCAAAAATATCACCTAATTTAGCTGCGCGTTTTAAAACTTCAAACACCATATCTTGACGGCGCATACCTGCTGCATTTTCAATTTTTAATTTTGAAGCTAAATCCGTTAGAACTTGGATGTTTTTTGATTTTAGGTCCTTAGAATTCAGCCAGCTTTTTTCTTCTTCACTTAAGTTGATATCGGCTAAATCAATTTCTTCATGTTGAATATGTGACTGAATCGGTGGCTGAGTTTGGTTTTGAACTTGATGATCGCGTTCAATAGCTTCGTGACGGTTGTCGCGATTATCACGGTAATCACGTCGTGGATTGTTATTGCTGCTGCTACTGCTGTAGCGACCTTGATTATTGTTATTATTATGATGTCGACCGCCACTGCTTTGATTGTTGTTGTTGCGGTTGTTGTCGAATTTTCTGAATTCGCGACGAGGACCAGAAGAAGAATCAGGTTTTACATCAGATTTAGGTTCAGTTGCTGCAGCAGGAGTTGCCGCTTGAGCTGCAACGGGAGCTGATTCTTGGGCAGCGGGCGCGGCTTCAACAGGTGCTGCCGGAGCAGATTCTACCGAAGAACTTGCCTCTGATGGGCCATCAAGATTTTCTGAGGCTGCAGATTTTTTGTTAAGTCTTCGTTTCGTTGGCTCGATAGTGATTTCTTTTTTTGCCAAGTGAGATTCTCCTGTAGATGATTTTTTAGATTTTGATGAGTTTCATTATAAATTAGTTACTTACTGATGAATTTTTGGTTAAATAAATTTTTGTGGAACTTTGATAGCAAATTTGTTTGATTTGTTTTCAATATGACTTCAGGCCTGATTAAAGTCAATAATTTTGAAAAGGTACAGTTTGTGCGTCTCATTTTGAGAAAAAGCTTAATTAAATCAAGGTCTTAACCGATAAGAAACTCAGGCAGAAGGACCACCCCAGTAGTAAATTAACACCGCTGGATTTGCTGACGTAAAGAAGGAGTTTCAAAATGGAAACATTAAATTCACCATCGCCAAGAACACCTCTCAATTTAGATGTTGTTTTTCGCCGTAGTTACGCAAGACAAGATTCTCAAGGGGTTCTGAAAAACATCAGTTTATCAGGCGCATTCCTTGAAATTCAAAGTCATGATCTGCATTTAGAAGAAAAGATCAATTTAACTGTGATTGTGGGTTCACGTGAACGCAAAGTAATGGCGCAAATTATCTGGAAAAATTCTTTAGGCGCAGGCGTAAGGTTTATTCCGCAAAACAACAGAGACGTGCAAATTATTGATGATCTTATTTATTTTGTTGAAACAAAACGGATGGGTCAAAAAGGTATCCTAGACGGTATTTTAAAAAAAGTAGCTTAATTAAGAACGAATAAATTTAGACATAAAAAAAGGCTTGGTTTTCCAAGCCTTTTTTTTTAATATTTAGCTAAACAAGCTAAATTAAAAAACTATGTTCCAACATTATGTTCATTCATTGATGACATTTCAGCTTGTTGATTGCGACGTCGTTTTACTAACATGTAAGCGATCGCTGCGCAAAGAACCGCACCTAAACCCATTAGTGTAAACATATCTGAATTAGGATCTGCTGATTCTTCTTCAAGATTTGGTTGAACTGCATTTTGCTCCGGAGCCGGTGCTTGCTCTGTGGCCATTGCTGTTTCTGGTGGCGGAGGTGGCGGAGTAGCTTGCATATCAGCAGGCGGCGGAGGTAACTCAGCCTGTGCCGGAGGAGCTGGTGGTAATTCACTTGCTGGCATATCATTCATTGCTACATCAGTAGCTTGTGCTGCATCCATTGGCGGAGCTGGAGGAAGTTCAGTTGGCATTGCTTCCTGTGGAGGTAATTCAGCTTGAGCAACTGGTGCTGCAGGTTCTGCAGCTACAGGAGCCGGAGGAGCAGCAGGAAGTTGGTTTGCTGAATCAATCATGTTAGCACCTGAATTTGTTGCAACTTGTGTTGCTACAGAAGTTTGTGCTGGTTTCCAATACTGAATCACATCACCTTCAGCTAATTTTGTTTTTGATTGGATACTGTTTGTTGTCCAAACTTCTTTCCATGCATTTGAATAACCTAATAAATCTTTAGAAACTTTTGTTAAGCGATCACCTTTTTTAGCGACATACGTTGAAGCTGTCATGCCGTTGTCTTCGTAGTAAGAAACCATTTTAGATGAATCAGTGGGTCTATTTGGTGATACGTAATAAACTTTATCACCTGGACGAGCTCCACGAGATTTCAAATAGGGATTAATTTGTTTTAATTCTTTTATTTTGTCAGTTCCAAAAATAGTTTGACTGATTTCTGCTAATTTTTCTCGTGGTCGCGCGATGTAAACTGTATTTACAAAACCTTCGCCATGAGCGTAAGGAGTTGTTTCAGAAATTTTTTGTAACAATGTTGATGCCGCAGCAGTCACTGATTTAGCTGGTTCAGTGTATGAATCTTCAACTAACGGAGCGGCTTTAATATTTGCTACATCTGTTATTTGTGGTTCTTCAGAAGATGCTGTGATTTCAGTTTCAGCATTTGATAAAGAAGGCTCCTCAGCAATAATCGGTAGAGGCTCTTCAGCCTGAGCTGCTATCACTGAATCCGCAGTGATTGTTTCTGTCGGCGCAGTTTCGATAGGGGATGCTTCAGCAACGGATGTTTCTGGGATTGCTGTTTCATCAAGCTGAGGAGCTGCTGTTTCATCAAGAGATAACTCAGCTGTTTCAGTTGGTGCAGCTTCAACAGGTGCTGTAGGCGCAACTTCTGCTGTTTTTGTTTCACCGAGTGCGGCCTGTAGTGAATCATCAAGATTTAAATCATCTGACTCAGAACTGCTCGCTGCAACTTCAGTGCTGTCATCAGCAAATGTTGATTCATCCGCTTCGATTTTTTCAACGTCAGCATTTTCGATTAGTTCAGTGTCTTCAATTGGTTTGTTGGCAGTACATGCAGCCATTTGTAGAACAAGACCTAAAGTGATCAACAGAGTCCATAATTTTTTCATAAGCTATCCTCATCCTTGAAAATATTTTGCGATTAAAAAGCGCAACTTTCACTCCTAATTACATCACAGTGGTGAGAGGCCGCAAAGTAAGAAGTCAAAGTCTAGACCTAGACTAAAGTCGTAACTGCGACAGCTATTAATTTTTACGATCTAAAAATTTAAATTGGGCTTTTGGTTTGATCCTATTTTTATTAAACCAGCCTGTATTCATTTCTAATGCGTACATAGCTGGTTTATGACTGGGGTATGAAGGAAAATTTGTTTGCAAAAATGATGTTGATTTCATTTCAAAGACTTCATTAAGAACTTTCTTTTCGCTGAAATAACCAATACTTAAGTCAATAAGCGTGTTCTTCATCCAGAAACTAAGAATTTGTTCATTTTTAAAAATAAACAGCATGCCGTGATCTGTTTTTAAAGATGCTCGATGCATTAATCCATATTCTAATTGTTGGTTTGTCTCAGCGATTTCGACCGAAATTTTTTTCTGACCTAGTTGGATAGATTCTTTTTTAAATTTTGGCGGACTGGTTTTTGATTCAGCAAAAGCATAAACTTGAATAAAACAAAAACTAACGACGAGCCACTTCAAGCGCAACACCATAACGAACCCCCCGCGTAGAAACGACCAATTGATCTTTATTAAAATACTTCAATGTTTCAATCAATATAATTAAGCCAACTAAAATAACGTCAGCGCGTCCTTCAGGAAACCCTTTTTGTATTTTCTCAGCTATTGATAGGGGAATTAATTCAGAAAGCCATTTCTCTAAACGATCTAACTTAAAAATATAACCGTCGATAATATCAACTTGAAATTTTCCGATTTCAACGGCAGCTAATGTTGTAGGTGTACCGGCAACAGCTAAAACCTCATCAATTTTAAAACTAGCAGAATTAATTTTAGAAATTTCATTGGAAATAAACTTTTGCAGCACAGAGATTTCATTTTCAGTAGTTGGCTGCGCAGAAATAAATTTTTCTGTTAACCTTACGCACCCGATGTTTAAACTTTGGCCTTGAATTAATTTTAAACCAGAGCCAAAAATAAATTCAGTTGATCCACCGCCGATATCAATCACTAATCTATTTTTTTCAGATATTATTTTAGATATAGCACCTTGATAAGTAATTTCAGCTTCTTTTTCGCCAGCAATAATTTCTAACGGAATATTTAAATTCTGACAAATTTTAAAAAGTTCTTGTTTGTTTTCTGCATCACGGGCAGCTGATGTTGCCATAGCCAAAATGCGATCTGGCTTTTCTTTTTGAATTGTTTCAGAAAACTTTTCTAAACATTTTTTAGCGCGCACCAAGGCATCAGTATTAATTTCTTTAGTCTTCTGTAAATCTTGGCCTAAACGCACGACTTCAACTTGATCGGAATACACTTTTAAAATCTGATTATTTTTAACTTCACAAATCAAACATAAAAAAGTATTTGAACCTAAATCAAGCGCTGCTATTTTCATTCAGCCAGCTTTCTGGTTAGAATTTCATTTACAATGTTTGGATTCGCCTTGCCTTTAGTTTCTTTCATAATCGCGCCAATGAAAAAAGCGATGACTTTAGTTTTTCCTGATTTGTATTCGGCAACTTGCGAAGGATTACTAGCAATAATTTGAGAAATGATTTTTTCGATTTCTCCGACATCAGAAACTTGCATAAGACCTTGAGAAGAAACAATTTCAGCTGGAGATTTTGTATTAGTCCACATGTCTTTAAAAACAGTTTTCGCTATTTTACCAGATATAGTGCCTTTATTTATTAATTGAATCAACTCAGCTAAACGTTCAGCCGAAATCGGGTTTTTTGTAGAATTTAAATCATTCAAAGTTAAAGACTTGTCAGAGTACTCTTTTAAAAATTCAACTATAATCCAATTAGCAGCTGCTTTATAATCTGAAGATAGCTTTCCGACTTTTTCAAAAAATGTAGCTAATTCAAAATCTTCTGTTAGTTGACGGGCTTCATCTTTTGAAATTGCGTAACTATCCATATATTTCTTAGCACGGGCTAATGGTAGTTCTGGAATTTCAGATTTCATTTTCTGAATAAGACTTGGCTGAATAATGATTGGTAAAATATCTGGATCAGGAAAATATCTATAATCTTGAGCATTTTCTTTTGTACGCATACTGACTGTTCGATTTTTATCAGAATCGTATAGCCTTGTCTCTTGAGTAATTTTTTCGTTATTTTCAATAGCATCAATTTGTCGTTGAATTTCAAATTCAATCGCTTTTTCGACGAAACGAAATGAATTAATATTTTTTAATTCAACTTTTGTTCCTAATTTTTTCTCACCAATTTTTCTGACAGACACATTACAATCACAACGCAAAGATCCTTCTTCAAGATTTCCGTCACAGACATTCACGTAACGAACGATAGATCTGATTGTCCTGCAGTATTCGGCAGCCTCTTGCGGAGAGTGCATTTCAGGCTCTGACACAACTTCTAGTAGCGGCACACCAGAGCGATTATAATTAATTAAAGTGTATTGGCCTAAGTGATTTGATTTTCCTGCGTCTTCTTCAAGATGGGCACGTGTGATTCTCACTTTTTTAGTTTTACCATTCACATCAAATTCAACTTCACCGTGTTCACAGATTGGCTCATCATATTGTGAAATTTGATAACCTTTTGGTAAATCAGGATAAAAATAATTCTTTCTAGAAAAAACTGATTTTTCACGAATTTGACAACCCAGTGCAAGCCCTGCCTTAATTGCGTAATCAATAACGGCTTTATTAATGACTGGCAGTGCGCCGGGCATACCAACGCTAACGGGTGATGTATTTTCATTATCGCCAGCATCAAAAGTAGTTGAATCGGTTGAAAATATTTTCGATTGTGTTTTTAACTGAACATGAACTTCAATACCGATGACAGCCTCATAACCCCGATAAAAAATGTTTTCAGTATTAGTAGACATGGGGCTTCTCGTTTTTAATTGAAGATGTTTCTTCTAAGGCTGCGGCCACATTTAAAAGTTTTTGCTCTTGAAAGTGGTGCGCTGTTAATTGAACACCAATCGGCAACCGATCTTTATTTAAACCGTAGGGTAAACTCATTCCTGGCAAACCAGCTAAGTTAGTTGATGTGGTAAACACATCATTTAAATACATTCGTAGCGGATCGTAAACGCGTGAACCAATTTTAAACGCTGGAGTCGTCGTAACAGGGCTTAGGATTACATCACATTTTTTAAAGGCCTCATCAAATTCATTTTTTAGCAAGCGCCTAACTTGTGACGCTTTTTTGTAATAGGCATCAAAATATCCAGATGATAAACAAAATGTTCCTAAAATAAGCCTTCGTTTAACTTCTTTACCAAAACCTTCTGATCTGTTGGCCGAATAAAATTCATCCAAACTTAAAGAAGATAAATCTTTAAAATCTGATCGGTGTCCGTATTTGACCCCATCATAACGAGCCAAATTTGATGAAGCCTCACTCGCTGAAATTAAATAGTACATCGATACGGCATATTTTGTCATAGGTACTGAAACCTCAACAATTTCAGCACCGAGTTTTTTTAGGTTTTCAATTGCCGATTCATAGGTCTTACGAATATCAGGATCAACGAGATCAGAATGATGATATTCTTTCATCACTGCGATTCGCAAACCTTTAACAGATGGATTTAATTTTTGTGAAAAAGCTTCAACGGGTTTATTTGAACTTGTACCATCGTTGGCATCTTGCCCGCAGATCACCTCTAATGTAAGAGCTGCATCTTTCACTGATGAAACCATGGGGCCCGCTTGATCTAAAGACGATGCGAAAGCCACAATACCAAAACGACTGACACGACCGTATGTTGGCTTGACACCAACAATACCACAAAAACTTGAAGGTTGACGAATTGATCCGCCAGTATCTGTGCCGATGGCCCCCATCACTAAACGTGCGGCTTGGGCCGCTGCTGACCCACCGCTACTACCACCGGGAACATAATCTGTGTTCCACGGATTTTTACATGATCCAAAATGTGAATTTTCATTGCTAGATCCCATTGCAAATTCATCAAGATTTAATTTTCCCATGATGATAGCGCCAGCATTTTTTAATTTTCTAACAACAGTTGCATCATATGGCGGAACAAAGTTTTTAAGCATTTTCGATGCAGCTGTCGTTGGCATATTTTTAACACATAATAAATCTTTAATTCCGAAAGGCAGCCCTGCTAATAAACCAACGTTTTCACCTGCGGCTATTTTTTGATCAATCAGGTCAGCTTGCTTCAAAGCACTTTGGTCAATATGTAGAAAAGCATTAAGTTTGGGGTTTATTTTTTCAATACGATTTAAATAAAACTGAGTCATTTCTTTAGCAGAAATTTTTTTAGTTTTTAAAGCTGTTTGAGCATCAGAAAAGCTAGAATTTAAAATATCCATAGAACAACCTACTTATGAAACGACTGGTGGAACTTTAAAAAGATGACCCATTTTATCAGGAGCATTAGCGACGATATCTTCAGCTGTCGTTGTTTGAACAACAACGTCTTCACGGGCATAAAATTCGATCTCTGTTGGAGTAATCAACGGCTCAATGCCTGTCGTGTCAACAGCAGTAATTTCATCAAAATGATCGATCACTTTTTTAAGTTGTGTTGATAATTCTAAAGCCTCATCTGAATTTAATTTAAGCTGCGCCAGCCTTGCCACTTTTAAAATTTCATTTTCATCAAACTTGCTCGAAGACATAAATTAGCCCCTTTAGATCATTTATTAGCTACTTATCTTTTTGTTAGAAGACTCATAATGCCAAACAATTTACGATCTCACTACAAAAATCTTAGACTTTATGAAGTGATGTGTTAGTTTCTAGCTATGGCAAAGTCGACTAAATTAAACTCAGAAATAGTTAAAAAACATGCCAAACTGGTTCAAGAAATAAACCACCATAACGATTTATATCATAACCAAGACCAACCTGAAATTTCAGATTACGATTATGACCAGTTGTTTAGCGAATTAGTTAAATTAGAGAAAAAACATCCAGAACTAGACATTATAAATTCACCAACACAAAAAGTAGGCGGATCAGTCATAGCCTCGTTTCAAAAAGTTGATCACAGGCAACCTATGTTGTCGTTATCAAATAGCTATAATGATCAAGATATTTTAGATTTTGATCAGCGGGTTAAAAAGTTTTTACGAAACGATGAACCAGTTGAATATTTTGCCGAGTTAAAACTTGATGGCTTGTCGATGGAACTTATTTATGAGAGTGGTGAGCTTGTTAGGGCTTTGACCCGCGGTGATGGTGTAACTGGCGAAGATGTGACTCATAATATAAAAACTATTTCATCTATTCCACAGAAAATTAAACATAAAAGCTTACTAGAAGTCCGCGGCGAAGTTCTCATATTCAAAAAAGATTTTATAGCTATGAACGAACAAAATGAAGAACTTGGCCTTGCGCTATTTGCTAATCCAAGAAATGCAGCAGCTGGAACAATTAGACAACTGGATTCTAAAATTGCCGCAAAAAGACCTCTGAAGTTTTTTGCTTACGCATTAGGGACTTATGAAAACATTCAATTTGAAAGCCAACTACAAACAGAAGACACATTAAAAGAACTTGGTTTTCCCGTTTTAGAAAAAGAATATATTATCTGTACAAAAAAAGTCGAAAAATTAATTCAGTATTATCAAGATATTGAAATTAAAAGACCGAAGTTGCCATTCGATATTGATGGCATCGTGATCAAAGTTAATTCGTTTAGACTGCAAGAAGATTTAGGTTTAGTGGCTAGAAGTCCCCGCTGGGCAACAGCTGTTAAATTTAATCCTGAACAAGCTGAAACTGTTGTTGAAGATATTGTGGTGCAAGTGGGTCGCACTGGTGCGCTAACACCAGTTGCGATTATGAAACCTGTTAAAGTTGGCGGAGTTACAATTACGCATGCGACATTACATAATCAAGATGAAATCGATCGCAAAGATGTGCGTATCGGTGATGCTGTTGTTATTCAACGGGCTGGGGATGTGATCCCTGAAATCGTGAAAGTTATTTTAGAAAAAAGAAAATCAAATGCAAAAGCATTTAAAATTCCACACACTTGTCCTGCGTGTAAAACAAAAGCATTTAAAGAAGATGATGAAGCTATTTATCGCTGTCAGAATTCATTTTGCGAAGCTATTTTAATCGAATCAATTAAACATTTCGTTTCACGCCGGGCTTTGAATGTGGAAAAAGTCGGGGATAAGCTTATAGAATCTTTTGTTAAAAATAAATTAGTCGAAAACTATTCAGATTTGTATAAGCTAACTGCTGAAAAGATTATGAATCTTGAACGCCAAGGCGAAAAATCAACTGAAAATATTTTAAAAAGTTTAAATGATTCAAAACAAACGACATTAGCAAAATTTATTTACGGTTTAGGAATTCGTTTTGTTGGTGAACAAACAGCCAAACTATTAGCTGATCATTTCGGAACAATTGAAAACTTTATGGATTCATCAAAAGAAGAACTAGAGAAAGTTCCAGAAATTGGCATTAAAGTATCTGAAGCCATCGTGAAATGGACAGCCGATCAAAGAATGCAAAAAGAAATTAAAAATTTGATTAAAGTGGGTATTACTTTTCAAAAACCGAAGCGTTCTATGGAAGGTAAACTGGCGGGCCTTAGTTTTTTAGTCACAGGAACTTTACCAGTTAAGCGCGATGAAGCCCACCAAGTCATCGAAGAAAATGGTGGTAAATTACTATCAGGAGTTTCATCAAAATTAAGTTATCTGATTGTCGGTGACGATGCTGGTTCAAAAGCAGATAAAGCACAGTCATTGGGTGTAAAGATGCTAAGCTGGGAAGAGCTTCTAAAGCTGTTGTAAGTTAAAGCTCGTCAAATAAAAAAGCCACTCGATTTGCAAGTGGCTTTACAAAAATTAAATATAATTTTATTAAACTAGATGTGGTCGATGATGATATCACGAGCCATAACTGTTTTGCGGCCATCAGCTTTAGCTGATTCGATGCCTTTAGCACAAAGACGTTCAACAGCCTTAGTTAGCATATCAACTGTTTCAGCTGATGTGTTCATTTCGCCTTTTTCTTTGATGTATTTTTTAACTTTACTTGTAACTACTAGAATATCTTCAGACATAGGTCCTCCGTTTTTAATTTAATGCACACTAAAAATGCTTACATACGACCTTAGTTAAGACAAGATAGAAATAAACGGCACTAGACGTTTATAATGCGATCAGTCAGGTTTTTCTGTGAAATAAACTGCCCAAGTTCGGCTTTTCGCACATCGGGTTTTTCGGGATTAGGATAAATCCAAACGTAATTATTTCTTTCAGACGATGTCGTGCATTCCACATCTGTAAAGCCTGGCGACCAAGTTCCTGAATTTAAATGCTCTACAGATCCGTAAAATTCATGTCGCGGAATATGAGTATGACCGTAAACAATGCGGTTAACTCCAGTGACTGTAGATTGTTGAGCAAATAAAATTTCATCCGGCTCTTTATAAGTGCTCACTAATGAAGTGATTGATCTGGCATAAAATAGAAAAAATGGAATGAGCAACATCAGCGGAGCAAAAATCCAATAAAATGAAATTCCGAATAAAGCTTTTAGCTGTGCGACTACTAAAAATGTAATTGTTAATCCCGCTAAGATCAAAAAAGCTCGATCTAACCATAATTCCTTAGCAATCGACCATGGATCTTGTGTCGCCGGCGGAGCAAAAAGCTGTTGCAGTTCACGCACAACCCGCGGTGATGTTTGTGAATCTTCAGCGGCTTTGTTAACAATGTCTTCAACGCTAACATGAGACTTGTGGACTTCACTAAATCGGTCGCGTGTGACATGAATCAGTGTGGCCACAGAGCCCCATAACCATGTCCACATAATCAATGGCTGAGCTTTGATTAAATATTTATAAAAGAATTTGAGGTATTCAGATAAAGACATAATATAGTTTTTTTCAACATGCGGATTAAATAAACCTAATCCATTCATAATGTATCTGCAGGCGACGTTACCAAAAGGTAAACGAATACGAAGTTCATTGTAATCAATGATAAAAGGATTCAAAGGATCTTCACACAAGCAATAAGGATCTTGCTGGTGGCCGTGCTCAATCAAAGTGTCATTTTCACTGATGTAAAACCACTTCACAAAACGAACCCGTTTTAAATCCATCGCATTTAAATTTAATGCATCATAAAAAGCTTTTTGAACATTGGGAAAATGCAATTCAACATCGTGATTTCCGGGGATAATAACTAATGAATGACCATTTTTTACAAATTCAGAAAGAGCATTTATAAATAAAGCATGTTCTTCTAAAATCACATTCATTTTAAAAATTGAACGTTCTTCTTTGGGGAAAAGCCCCCGTCTGGTTTCAATCCAGTGCAGTGAATAGATGGGCTTAACAGGCAAAGCCATAACACTATCGAAATCAAAAATGTCACCATTCAGAACAAGCTCAATATGCTGACAGCCAGATTTAACTTGGATTTCTTCTAAAAACTCAACAAGCGCAGGGTCGATAAAGAATTCTTTAGTTTTAAATTTTTTCCACAATCTGTGACGAATGCGGTAGCCAGGTCTTGATGGTTCAGCATCAGTTAAATGAAGATCACTAATTATTGCAGTGTATTTTAAACTCACAATGACAGAATCCCATGGATCTGTTTTAATGTCATCTGATGAAAAAAATTAAAACCCCGATTGTTATTCTAGGAATTGCGAAAAGCGGAAGCTCTGCAAAAAACTTATTACTTAAGGCTGGCTATAGTACCGAAGATATACTGACATTTGACGAAAAAAAACCAGCTGATTTAGTCACATGGTCTGATTTTGAAAAACTGCAAATCGGAACACTGATTGTATCACCAGGAATATCTTTAAAGTCAGATGACTTAAAAAATCTTATAAAAAGAGGATGGCATTTATCATCAGAAATTTCTTTGGCCTGTGATTTTCTAGCTGATGAAAAAATAATCGGAATTACGGGTTCTGTAGCAAAAAGCACTGTCACATCTTTAGTGGGCCAAGCCATTTTGGCTGACGATCCGAATGGATTTGTCGGTGGCAATTTAGGAATCCCCTTTTCAGAATACGCTTTAAAAGTCCTCAACGGATCACCACGAGCTAAATGGATCGTGCTTGAATTATCTAGTTATCAACTTGAAAATTGTAAGGGCCTACAGCTGTATTCGTCAGCGATAACCTATTTGTCGGCGAATCATCTTGAACGTTATGAATCGATTGATGAATATTATTTAACAAAATGTCACATCAGCCAAATCACCAAAAATATTTGCGTGTTGAATTCTCAGTCTGAAGACATTTTGAAATATCAAAAATATATTGCGTGCATTACAAAAATGACTTCAGCAAAAATTTTTAAACACACTGACTTATTGGAAAAAGTAAAACTGATTGGCGAACACAATAAAGATAATTTTTGTATTGCCTATGAATTAGTTCAAAACGCGGGGTTATCACAAACGGCTATTCAATCAATGGTTGAATTCTCTGGTTTAGAACACCGTCTTGAATTTGTCGCTGAAAAAAATGGAGTACTATACATTAACGACAGCAAAGCTACGGCAATGGATTCTGTTTTAGTCGCTGTTAAAGCAAGCCTTGAAAAAATTAAATCTGAATCTCATCTGTATTTACTATTAGGTGGTAAGGATAAAAATTTACCCTGGGATGATTTAGCAGGCTTAGTGCAAAATAGTAAAATCAAAATTATTTATTTTGGTGAATGTGGTAAATTAGCCCAAATCAAAATGATGGCATTTAAATCAAAGTATTATTCAACATTAGGTGCAGCATTTGATTCATTGAAAGATTTAGTGCAGAAAAAAGATGTCGTCTTATTAAGCCCCGGTGGAACAAGCTTAGATGAGTTCAAAAACTTTGAAGATCGCGGAAATTTCTTTAAACAAAAAGTTTCAGATATCTAGACAAATATTATAATTTATAACTTAATCAACCATATGGCTGACAAGAAAGTAAGACGGTCGACTGTAGAACACAGTTGAATAGGTGCGATCAGTTTTTGTATCTTGCAGAATCACTTCTTGAATTCCAGTCGGGATATTGAAAACTAAAAATCCACCACCACGCTGAGGTTGATTAGCTAACTGGCCTGTAGAGTCAAAATAAAGAATATTCTGTGAATCAAAGTTTTCATCAGCAATGTAAATTGAATAATTTTCTAAAGCTGTGAAACCTAAAAACGTTGAAGTTTCAGATTCGATTTGTATTTTAGAGGTCGTTAAAGCGTAATCGATAAATGATTCTTTAATCTGTGGTAAGTGCAAATGATCTTTACTGTGATTTTGAACATACACATAGGCCGCGTAATCTTGTGAATGTGGTCTGTTAATAATCTCAACAAGACCTGAATGGGCTGCACTTCGGTATCTGGCCATTCCTGATTCAAGATTTAAAATATCTTTTTGTCCCGGGATCATCACATCAGCACCAACAGCTTCACCGCTGATCACATCAAAGCTACGTGCAATAATTGATTGGGGCACAGACGTTGCTGCGATTTCTTGGTATGAGGTTAATTCTGATTCAACAAGGTATTGCTGTGATCCTAAAGTTCGCGAACCCAACTCTGCAGTGATTTGATAAGATCCGTTACTGACGCCTGCAATGATGAATAATCCATTTTCAGATGTTGTTTTTTGTTCAGCTTGCGGAATCAGGAACTGATCAAAATAGTAAGCCTCTAAGCCTGATTGATTTTCAATACTAACTTGCGCGCCGGCAACAGGTTTACCATCTAAAGTCACGCGACCTATGATGACACCTGTATCAGACATATATTGAATTTGAATTTTCTCAGAAATATAATTTTTAGCGCCGTTGATCCAGGCTTGGCTAAAAAGTAAAGTTTCTGTTTTATCAGCAGAAGTGCGCACACTGATTGTCGGACTTAATTTATGTTTTAAATCTTTTGTAAAACTTAAAGTTGACGAATGTCGCGCGACATTGGGATAGCTGTCAGTTGTTTTTTTTAGATCGTAATGTCCAGAGAATAAACTGGCTTTAATGATGTCTTCGTTGATTCTACGGCCATCAGCTTGCTGAGTATTCACTGCAAAACCAGAAGGTCGGCCTAAACTGAGTATTGGCCCTTGAAAGTAATGACCTGTACGAGATAAATTTAAAATTTTCCGACGATCTTCTCCAATAATTAAACCCAGTTTGTCTGTGATCTCTGCTACTAGTTCGCCCTCAAAAGCACCCACTGCAATTTGATACTGACCCTCTTTTAAATCCACTTGGCCCATTTCAAGAACTTGTCCTTCGAAAACGCGTCTTAAACTGACTTTGTGATCAACGATACCAACACCATCTTTTAATTCAAAAAATCCACGAATCACAGCACCCTTTACTTCGTCTTGCAGCGGAGCTGTAAACTGAACTTGATCAAACAACGGTAAAGTAGAATCTTGAGTGCTTTTAGCTAGTGATTGTAATTGGCGACTGACTTGAATATTTAATTCAGTTTTCGCTAAAGACATTTCTGGAACATGAACTTCATCGCCAGCTGCTCGAACTGTTTCAGTATTTAGTTGCACTACAACTTGAGATGAATCAGTGGCTGCAGGGATTGTATAATTTTTTTCGACTTCAGTGATTTTTTGAGTTTGTTGAAAAAGAGAAAAGGCAGGAGTGTTTTTTTCTTGAGAAATAACTAAAGGCTTAGTGACTAAAACAAGATTTGTTTTTTCAACCGGAGGTGAATACAAAAATGCTAATGGTAATAAAAGCGCTAATAAGTAAGTCAACAGTCACTCCTTGACTACCTATAGGATATTTAGAAAGGGATCTCTCCGTCAACCTTCTGATAGTCCTCGAGACCTTTGTGAAGGTATTTTTTGATTTGTGCCGCCCGCAGTTGACTAAGTGTTTCATCAACACCTAAGTCTACATAGGCTTGAGTTTGGGGGTCAAATTTCTCACGGATGACTTGAATACTGATTTCATAGGGCCTTCTAGCCCCTAAAATAATGGTTTTTGTCGTATAGCGGTCTTTATGTTTTTTGTCTTCATTTAGAGGTTCAAAACTTTGGTCGTGGTACAACGAAGTCAGTTCTCGTCCGTTCAGGCTAACAAAACGGGGTTTACCGATTACATTTGTAATTGAAACCCGTGTTTGCGGTACGGGTAAGTTTGAATTTTCAATATAATAACCTGGCATCACACAGCCTGTGATAACAAATAAAACTAAAAATAAATTTAAATGTTTAGCAATGTTCTTTGTCATCATTTTTAGTCATTTATTTTTTCTGTGACTTATTCCAGTCAGCCATAAACATTTCAATCCCTTTTGTTGTTAAAGGATGACCTGTCATTTGTTGCATAACTTTGTAAGGAATAGTTGCGATATCAGCGCCTATTAATGCAGCTTCCTGAATGTGCATTGGTGAACGCACAGAAGCCACAAGAACTTCAGTTGTGTAATCATAGTTTTGATACATTTCAACTGTGTCAGCAACCATCGACATACCGTTTGATCCAATATCATCTAATCGACCAACAAAAGGTGAAACCATAGATGCGCCAGCCTTAGCGGCTAATAAGGCCTGCATCACAGAAAAAACTAATGTCACATTTGTTTTAATTCCAGAAGCTGTTAATTTTTTGACTGCAATCATACCGGCTTCACACATTGGAATTTTCACAACTACGTTTGATGCAAGTTTGGCTAATTCAAGGCCTTCTTTAACCATTTGATCAGCATCTAAAGAAATCACTTCAGCAGAAACAGGGCCCGTTGTGATTTTACAAATTTCTTTAATGATTTCATGAAAAGGACGTCCTGACTTTGCAATCAACGAAGGATTTGTTGTGACACCATCGACCCAACCACATTCATGAGCTAATTTAATTTCGTTGATGTCAGCTGTATCGATAAAAAATTTCATTTTAGACTCCTCGTCATTAGATGGTCCATACTGTATAACCCAGCGGGCTGTTTGACAATCCATAGTGCGGCTTTTAAGGCGCCCTCAGCAAAGACTGAACGGCTTAAAGCCTGATGCTCAATTTTTATCAATTCAGTATGAGAAGCCGCAGTCACAGTGTGAATGCCATAAATACGGCCAATTCTCTGACCATGCGGAGTTTTAATTTTACGTTTTAACAAGGTTTCTAAATCCTGATGCAAAGTCACAGCGGTTCCGCTGGGGTTATCTTTTTTCTCGGTGTGGTGAATTTCGTCCACACAAACATCAAAATCAGAAATGTATTTTAAAGCTTTTAAAGCCTGTCTAACAGCCCACAGACCCGCACTCATGTTCGAGGCCCAGAAAAATGCAGCCTTTTGACTATACTTAGATAAAGTTTTAAATTCAGCAGCTGTGAATCCAGTTGTTCCGCTAATCACAGGTGTTTTATATTTTTGTAAAATTTTGATCAAATCAAGACTGGCTTTGGGGGTAGAAAAATCAATCCACGCATCAACATCCATAAGAACTGAATCAGGAATAAGCTGCAATTTTTCGAAACTTTTTTTAAATAATTTTGATTTTTTTTTCGAAGTGACCTCAAGGTAAGCTTCAAAAGATTTGTTATCTTTCAAAAGACTTTGAACATGTAATCCCATTTTTCCGTTTGAACCTAAAAGTGCAATTTTAATTTTTCGACTCATATGACCTACTCGTTATTATTCCAATTACTTTTTAATGATGTGTAGCTTTTCAAGTTCTTGCGAAATTTCAGAATGAAATTTTATATCCAATGTTGATAAAGGTAATCTTAATTCTGGTGATGCAATTAAATCTGCTTTGTAAAGCATCCACTTAATAGCTATGGGGTTTGCTTCGCAATACATCATTTGAATTAATCTGGTATATTTTTTAAAATCATCACGAGCCGTTTGAACTTCGCCGGATAAAACTTGTTTAGTCCATCTTGCAGTTTGTTCCGTTAATAAATTCGACATCACTGAAATAATTCCGTGGCCACCTAATCTTAAAAAATCGATGTAAGTCGGATCATCTCCAGAAAGCATAATAAAATTCTTTTTCAATTTGTTTGTTAAAGCTTCATCAAACGATAAATCACCACTGGCCTCTTTAAGACCAATAATGTTTTTAGTTTCACTAAGTTCAAAAATAGATTCTTGTGAAAGGCTTGTAATCGTTCGACTGGGAACATTATAAAGAATAATCGGAATGTCCGAAGCCCGTGCTGTTAATTTAAAATGTTCAACAAGTCCGCGCTGTGGGGGTTTGTTATAGTATGGCACTACGACCAAAGCTGCATCAGCACCCAGCTCTGAAGCTTTTTTTGTTAATTCAATTGTTGATTCTGTAGAATTCGTGCCCGTTCCTAAAATAAGAGGAAACTTTAAACCAACGATGGCTCTGACAACAGAATATATTTTTTGAACTTCAGACCAAGTCAAAGTCGGGCTTTCAGCAGTTGTGCCGTTAATTACAAAACCTTGAATGCCATGATCTAGTTGATAACGAACTAGTTTTTCAAGAGACGCGTAATCAACATCTTGATTTTTAAGCGGAGTAATCAAAGCCGTAATAGCACCGCAAATTTCAGATTTCATAGGCGTACTCTCCTAGTAAGTCGGCAGGGCCAGTCATAACGGGTTTTGTGATGTCAGTCAGGTTCATTTTTAATATCCCGCCTGGCATTTCTATATCAGTAATTTTAATATTATTGAAACTAAAATTATAAAAAGCAGCGGCCATAGCCCCTGTACCGCAAGCTTCAGTGAAATCTTCAATGCCTCGTTCATAAGTGACAGCTTTTAAATGGTTTTGATGGCTACTCTGGGTTTCAATTAAAGTCACATTTGTGCCTTGAGGTTGAAAATCGGTGGCAGCACGTAATTTTTTACAAAAGTCTTTTTGGCTTTTATAGTTTTTAAAATTTTCTACAGGAATAACTATATGTGGAACACCCGTATCACACCAAAAAAAATGCGAATGATTCATTTTTTTTAGAGGCGTCATCTGTATTTCAAATGTTGAAGCATTGATTATTTTTAAATGTATTTTCCCGGCCACTGTATTTAAAATAAAATCAGTTGTTGTAGATTTCAGAATATTTTTTAAATAAAAAGCAACACAGCGCGATGCATTCCCACACATTTCGGCAACAGAGCCATCATTGTTGTAGAAATCCCATTCTAATGTTTCAGACTTTTGACTTTGCCAACGTAAAAAAATAAAGCCATCGGTTTTTGTTTGTTCGCAAATGTCTTTAGCAATATTTGATTTTCTATTATCTGAAATAATTCGGTTATTATCCCAGAACAGACTAAAAGTATTCCCTGCACCAGAGATTTGAAAAGTTTTAATTTCCATTTTTTATTTTTTGGGGGCTCGACACAGCCGGAGTTGCTTGATCATTATCAATTGGCGGCAAAGGTTTACCTTTAATCCCACAACTGCAGAAACAACATACACAAAATAGCGATATCAGTAGTTTCAATTTATGCTCCAATCAACGTAGCTGTTCAGGCTTCTTTGACATAAGTCTAAATCATAAAAATACTTTCGGGAAATATTTTTAGCAATCGCTTTACATTTTTTTTCGTGGATCGACACCAAACCAGAGAGTTTAGGCAAAATGTCCTCACCATAAGTGATTCGGTCTAAAAGAGCTTTCATAATAATGATATCAGGGTAGTCGGCATAGTTTTTTTCAATGAGTGTCAGTATGTCTTTAGCTAAAGAATAGTTTTTAGCTTGAACTGAACGGTCAAATTCTAAAATAAGTAAGTCATGGCGGTCAAAAAAATCATCTTTAACTTTTGAAGAAAAATTAGCTGTCATAAATACTGATTTTTTCTTATCTAAAGATAGCTTTAAAGTCTCTAGCTGCGGAACTTGATCGATCAGTAAGTTCATTCGATCAACAACTGTCTGTGCTTTTAAAGGTTGTCGCATTTGATGGTAGGCCTTCAGTTCGGCAAAAAGACAATGAATATTGTCATTATCTACAGCAAGACATTTTTGCGCATTTTTTAAAGAAGTTTTAGGTTCAGACTGTGATTGTAGTGTGGCAAGTTCAAAATACTCTTGAGCTTCTTGAGACATAAAAGTCGTCAATGCTAAATATTTAACTTCTTGAATCTTAGTTTTCAAATGTGGATCTTGAGTGTCTTTAAGAATTTTATTAATCACATCTAAAGCTTGCTCGCGTTGCTTTAACAGTAGAAGCGAAGTCACTTTCTTCTTTGTTTCAGAAAGTAAGCCTGTAGATGTTTCAAGCGGTTTTGCAAATAAGGGCATATAAACAAAAAAAGCCGCAACGAGTGCGACTTTCTTCGTAACTTTAAAAAGTTCAGTCATTAATTAATTTCTTTTGAAAGAAGTCAGTTCGATATTTACTTTACCGATTTGGCTATCAGCAATTGATTTAGCCATTCCAGAAAGTGGAATATCACGTGGGTTAACCCATTGTTCAGAAATCGCACCATTTTGTGAGTTATCTTTGATTTTAAGATAAATCGTTTTAAAAGTTCCTGCTTTAACAGTGATGGTCGCTTCTTTTTGTTCAACGATTTCAAAGTCTGCTTTAGGTAATTCTTGCTCTTCACCGTTAACTAATAATTTTTTAAGTTCGCCAGTGTTGATGTCGATTAAAGCTTCAACTTT
>JAYSQO010000079.1:0-10197 GCA_043721535.1 Bdellovibrio sp.
TGAAATTGGATATATCCCCAAAAGACGTTTAGTTTTATCGCAAGGTTTTTTTTGGGCTATGTCTAGATCCCAAGATATGACCCTGACTTTGAAAAACTATGAACTAGGTGGTCTGAAAAAAATGATCGAACACCGTTATGTAGTCGATGAAAATTCTTTTGGTTATTTAAACACTTCACATATTAATGACACTGTTTTTTCGTCAGAAGACAGATATAATCATTTTTTACAACCAGAAGAAAAAGATAAAGAATTTGATCGTTGGTCACTGCAAGGTTATAATCAATATTCGTTTAATTCAAATCTGATGGCCAGGTTAAAAGTCAGTTTGATTAGCGATTTGCAATACCCTAAAGATTTTTCTGACGAATTTAAAAATTATGCAGAAAGTGGCCTTGAAAATAGATTAAATCTGACTCAAAAAACAGATCACACTGTTTGGCAAGTCGATGCCATATACTATAAACATTTATTAGTAGCTAACCCGACAAAACCCAACGATGATGCTGCTCAACAGCTGCCACAAATAAAAATAGACTCGACGACCAAACAAATGGGTGACCTCCCACTTTTCTATAACTTTAAAGCCCAGTACGATCATTTCACCAGAGACCGCAAATGGGATGATATGTCGACTAATGGTCTGCAGCGCTATGTAACGAACGCAGTGAATGATCCTACTTGTGACACAAGGCTCAGTTCGCTTTGCACTCCGATCTATGATGGCGTTTACGATCCTAACATTGATCAAATCAGAACTGGCCAAAGAATTTTATTGAGAACTGAATTAGCTACAAAAACATATTCGCCGTTTAATTTATTTAATATTTCTCCAGAAATTTCATACAATGAAGCCCATTATATTTTTCCTGTCGGTGAAAATCGCAATAACGCCAGAAAATTTGCACAATTTGATTTAAATTCACGAAGCCGACTTTATCAAATCTATGAATCTGATGATCAGAAAAATAAATATAAACACGAATTTATTCCAGAATTACATTACACAAATATTCCGTGGTTCGAGCAAGCTGCTCATCCCTTTTTTGGCAACGTCGAAAACGGATATTTTACAAATACATCACGCAGTAATGCTTCAAATGCAGACTTAAATAGTACCCAAGGTTTACAATTTGATTACGAAGATCGTGTTTATGACCGTCATCTAGTGACTTTAACACTCTTAAATCGTGTAATCAAAAAACGTAAAGCTGATAACAGTTACGCCAATCTTCTTGATTTTAGATTGTCGCAGGCCTACGATCTGTATCAAGTTGAGCGCGGTAATAGCCAAGCCCTTTCTGATTTAACGGGTGTTCTTAATTTAACAATCAACGAATACACGCTGACTAACCAATTTAATTATTATCCGTATTTGGCAGCGACAAATTCTTCAACATCACTATCATATTTAAATCAGCAGCAACAGTATTTTAAAATTGGTTATATTTCAAAAAGAACTGAAGATCCTAAAACAGATGATGTGCTGTTGGCTTTGGGATTCGTCACAAAATATCTTAATGTTCTTTCTGGTTTTGTGATTGATACCAGTGATAATCGTACAAATAAAGACACCCGCCTTAAAAAGTTTTCACTGATCACGCAGTTAAAACCACCGGGCGAGTGTTGGGCGATTAACTTTTACCGTGAACAAAAAGTCGGTTCAGAAGCAGAATGGAAAGTGGGATTTGATTTTACTTTTGATGGTAAACCACCAAAAGTCATCCCTCCTGACGAATTGAATATTCAATAGTCAGCCAAATTAATCCAATGAATTTTTTTATTTTTTTCTACTAAAGCTACCAAAAACATCATTTGTTTTATTTTTCTATTAAATTTTATATATTGATGTGTTTTTTGCAGGCGCTGAATCTGTTTTTGTGATACCCGTTCGCCCGCCCGCCATAAATTATCTAAATATTTAACTTCAACTAAAAGCCAATCCTGATTTTTATTAAAAACTAAATCGATTTCAACACCTTGAATTTTGTATCTTTGAGCCATCAACCGATAATTATTTTTCTGAAAATACTGGCAAACAACTTGTTCAGCCCATAAACCTTTAGCTGTATTTTTAGATATATTCTTTGACACCGCCGAAAGTTTTTCGGTGGTGATTGGTGATGCCGACTTTTGCGATGGCTTTTCGGTGGTATTCAGTGCCGTATCCTTTGTGTTTTTCAAAACCGTAGTCTGGGTGCTGTAAGGCCATGTCTATCATTAAATGATCTCTAGCGACCTTTGCGACTATAGATGCTGCAGAAATGCATCTCACATGCTGGTCGCCTTTAATGATAGCTAACTGCCTTGTCAGTCCGAGATTCGGAAGAATGTCACGGCCATCGATCACAACACCTGCCATTTTAAATTTTGGATATTTTTTATAAAGATTTTCAAGCGCCCGTTTCATTGCCAAGAAAGTCGCCTGACGAATATTCACTTGATCGATTTCTCGGGCACTAGCCCAACCTATGGCAAACATATGATTTGCACAGATGTCGTAGGCCAAAGCTTCTCTTTTTTCTTCAGATAAGGTTTTTGAATCCACATAATGTTCAAAGGGTTTTGATTCGTCTAAAATAACAACGCCGGCACAAACTGGTCCGGCGAGGCATCCTCTGCCCACTTCATCGACTCCGATCAGTGGTTGAGGCAACGAGAGTAATATCTTTTTATTAAAACTAGGCTTCTTTTTTTGAGGCATCTGATACTGGTGCCGCTAATTCAGATTCGATACGAGCCGCTTTGCCATCTAAATCTCTTAAGTAGTAAAGTTTAGCACGACGGACTTTACCGTGTGATACTAATTCAACTGAATCGATTGTTGGTGAGTTAAACGGAAAAGTTCTTTCCACGCCAACACCAGCAGAAATTTTACGAACAGTAAACATCTTGTGAGAGTGACCTTGAATTTTAGTCACAACACCTTTGTAAAGCTGAACGCGTTCTTTTTCGCCTTCGATAACTTTAACGTAAACGTTAACAGTATCACCCGGAGCAAAATTAGCAATTTTAGGATTTTTAGTTGATTTTAAAGTGACTCGGCGAACCAGGTTCGTTTCTTTATTTGTCGTCTTAGAAACTTTTTTCTGTTTTTTAGAAATAGTTCGTGTTGTCGTAGCTGCTTTTGAGTTTTTCTTAGCCATATGTCGTCCTTTATAATTACAAAGATCTAATGTGTTATCATGTACCTAGCAAGCGGTCAAGACAGATACTTGCTGCAGCCCGAACACAAAGGTGACGGTAATCATCTTTTGAATCCCCTTTTATTGGGTCTAATACAGCATGGCAATTTTTCATAAAATCTTGGGTTAACCCAAAGCCTGTTCCAAAAATAAGCATATATGGGTCATCTTCTGTGGCTAAAACGCTTTTGAATCGTTCAAAAGTGAACTTCTCTTGGCCTGGCAGATTTCGGGCATGAGTCGCTACTATTCTGGCATTGGGGTGACCCCAATCAGCTAATGCTTTTTCCATATTTTCAGCGGTGCGAACATCACTTAATGCGGTTTGCCTCATCGGGTTTAGTTTAGACCCTTCACCCACCCGCCAGTGATCAAGAACGCGCTCCACAAACATCAATTGTTCTTTTAACGGATGAATTAAATAATATCTTTCAACACCGTACACACGGCAAGATCTAGCAATGTCGTGAATATCAAAATTAGTGATGTTCGTAGCACACATGCGCCCTAGTCGATCTATAATTGGGTAATGCATAAGAGCCACAGCCAAAGGAGCTTTTCGTTTCATCGGGCTAACTTCCTTGTTCTAGATTTTGAATCATTTGTTTTAGAAATATTTGAAATTCAATGACCTCATCATTTTCAAAAACTTCTAATAAATCATTTTCAAAATCTGCACTGTGTTTAAGTATTTTTTTAAATTGGCTGATCAAATCTTGATCCCTATTTTTTGTCATATGATCTTTAATATATTGGTCTAATAAATCTTTTCTTTTGAAATAAGTAGCCATCACTGATGTGATTGATTTCCATAAGCCAATACGTACATGATGTCCTGATAGCAATACACTGGGGACTTTCGAATCGTTATGAACCTGTGGCTTCGTAAACTGCGGGGATTCTAATAAACCATGTGATAGTGAATCTTGAATGACCGATTCAGAATTGCCGACAACACCTTTAACTAACCTTGATAAGCTTTCAGTTAAGACTAAAGCCGGCAATTCACCGCCACTTAAAACATAGTCACCAATTGAAATTTCAAAATCAATATGTTGATCAATCGTTCGATGATCTATACCACCGTAACGTCCGCATAATATATTTAAATGATCATGCTTAGCCAAATCATTTAAAATTTTTTGATTCAATTTTTTTCCTTGTGGGGACATGTAAATATTTAAACTTTTTGCAGGGCTGTTTTTCGCAAGATCTGCAAAGACTTTGTCTGCAATATCAGGTCTTAAAATCATACCGTCACTATCACCATAAACTTTGTCATCCACGGACTTATAATTATTATCTGAATAATTTCTTAAATTAATGATTTGGTATTTAAAAATTCCTTGATCGCTGGCTTTTTTTAATAAAGCGTCTTGCAAGTAAGTACTAACCAGATCTGGAAATAAAGTGATGTATGTTATACTAAGATTCGTCTTCATTGATGGCTAATAACCCTTCAGGCAAAATCATGTTTATTTTTTTTGTGGTATAATCGATTTCTTTCACGAAATCTTTGACAAATGGAATATCAAATATTTTTTGTGTTTTTGATTTTACAGATAAATTATCATGAGCCCCATTATTTGAAAAACCCACAACTGTACCAATAAGAAGACCTGTGTTCTGGTCGAACACATCAAAGTTTTCTATTTCAACAAGGAATAGTGAATCACCATCGTTTGAAGCAAAGAATGATTCTTCAAGATACACATTTTGACCAATGAGAGCTTCAGATTCATTGCGATTACTAAGGCCTTCAACCTGAACTTTAAGCCCATCTTTATGTTCGGACATTTTGATTATTTCATAGGGTTTAAAAGCTTCGCCTAAAAAAAGTACTTCGATATCACCGATCCATGAATAATCTTTAGAAAAGAAAATCACATAAAGATCACCCTTTAATCCGTGGGCATCTTTAACTTTTCCGATTTGACGGTATTTTGGATTGTTTTTTTCTTTATCTGACATCATCTATTCTCAAAATAAAAAAGGAGCCTTTTGGGACTCCTTTTTAAGTTATGTATTTAAAACCTAGGAAATGGACTTAGGCTTATTCAACGATATCTAAATGATAACGTTTGTTCAGCTTTGTTCCAGCTGCTCTGATGATTGTTCTCATGGCTGCTGCTGTTTTTCCTTGTTTACCGATCACTTTACCAAGGTCTTCTTTGTCTACTTTTAAAGCTAGAAGAGTTGTTTGCTGTCCTGGGATTTCATCCACCTCAACATTATCAGGCTTATCAACTAAAGACTTCGCCATGTGTACAACAAGTTCTTTTAAATTATCCATTTTTCCTCCAGCTTAAACCGAAAATCTTTACAAGATTCCTGCTCATATTTTGACAAACATTTGTTTTGCAAACAAGTGAATTAATCACTTAACAAAACAATTTACTGTCAAAACTATGCTTTTTTAGCTTTAGTTTTAGTCTTAGGAGGTGAGTTTTTACGCGCAGGTAAAGTTAAACCACCTAATTTTAAAACGTGTCTGACAGTTTCAGAGGGCCTGGCCCCTTTAGTTAACCATTCTTGAGCTTTGGCAACATTAAGAACAACTTTAAGTTGTTTACCTTTTGGAGTTGGAATGTATGTTCCTAACACCTCAATAAATTTTCCTGTTACGTAACGACGAGAATCAGCAACAGTGATTCTGTATTTCGGATCGTGTTTAGCTCCAACGCGCGCTAGACGAATAACAACCATGATAACTTCCTTTACAACTGTCCAAATGACTTATTACAAATTACTTATATTAATAAGATAAAGATTAAGTTTTTATATGCTAACTGAGACGAGATCAATCTTTTTGTAATGATAGACTCTCTTTTTAGCAAAAAAATAGCTCTATACAGACCTACAAGCCCTATACAATGGCAATTAGAATGGAAACTTCGAACCTTTTCCGCCGAAAGGGTTTTTTCCTTTGCCGCCACCCATGCCCATTTTCATCATCTGACTCATCATTTTTTTTGAACTCTCAAACTGCTTCATCAATTTATTCACATCTTGCACTTGCGTTCCGCTGCCTGATGCAATTCTTTGACGCCGCGAGCCATTAAGCACACGATGGTCATCACGCTCTTGCGAGGTCATCGACTGAATAATCGCCTCAATTTTTTTAACTTCATTATCTGGTGGAGACATTGATTTCATTTGTTTCGAAATTTCACCCATGCCTGGTAAAAATTTCAACATTGATTCGATTCCACCCATCTTTTTTAATTGTTGAATCTGCGCCAAGAAATCTTCTAATGTAAATTCATTATTCATCATCCGCTTTGCTGCGCGTTCGGTTTCTTTCAGATCCATGGTTTCCTGGGCTTTTTCAACAAGTGACAACACATCGCCCATATCTAAAATTCGCCCAGCTAATCGGTCTGGATGAAAAATATCAAGGGCTGCTACTTTTTCACCAACACCTAAAAATTTAATCGGAATACCCGTGACTTCACGAATAGATAAAGCAGCGCCACCTCTGGCATCGCCATCAACTTTTGTTAAAATTAATCCCGATAAATTTAATTTTTGATGAAATGTTTCAGCCACGTTGACTGATTGCTGACCAAGCATTGCATCAGCCACTAATAAAATTTCTGTGGGCTTTATCACCGACTTTAGGTCCGATAATTCATTCATTAGATCTTCGTCGATTTGTAATCGCCCTGCCGTATCGACTAACAACACATCAATCAATTCTGTTTTTGCCCATTCAAGCGCCGCTTTTAAAATATCCGCAGGTTTAAGGCCTGCTTTTGATGGATAACATGGAAAATTATTTTGCTGAGCTAAAGTTTGTAATTGATCAATCGCAGCTGGTCGGTACACATCGACCGGAACGAAGCCTACTTTTTTACCTAATTTTTGACGAATATATAAACCTAATTTTGCTGTTGATGTGGTTTTACCCGCACCTTGAAGCCCCACCATCATAATCACAGATAATTTTTCACGAACATCAATATCAACAGCAGCACCACCTAAAGTAAGGACCAATTCATCGTGTACAATTTTAATAAACATTTGGCCAGGGTTAACGTTTTCGATGACTTCAGAACCTAGGGCTTTAACTTTGACCCGGTCGATAAAGTTTTTAACAACTTTAAAATGCACGTCAGCCTCTAAAAGACTGAGACGAATTTCTTTGATCGCATCTTCAATATTCGATTCAGAAATTCGATTCTGTCCTTTTAATTTTTTAATTGAACCTAAAATCTTATCTGACAAACCTTCAAACATATTTATACCTCAAAAATGTTACCAACGACCGAAAGAGCCCTTGGCCAATGAATACTTCGCCATACAATAACTGACTAAAGTTGCACACATCACCACCGCAACAGACAAACCGATTTCAACATCAGAAAAACCCAACATTGTATAACGAAAGCCGTTAATTAAATAAAATACAGGATTTATATGACAAATTTTTTGCCAAAATTCAGGTAAATTTTCAATCGACATGAAAACTCCTCCTAAATAAGTTAACGGTATAAGTATAAATGTTGAAAAAGCACTGAGTTGATCGAATGTTTTAGCAATAAAAGCTACGAATATCCCGCAAAATGAAAATATAAATCCACCCATGATAATAAAAAATAAAAATAAAAACGGATGCGCAACCTGTGGCCATTGATCAGTCATCAAATAATGAAAAATCACACCAACAAGGCCTGTAATCAAAGCCACAAATGATCCACGAATAATTCCGCCGATACCCATAGCCCAAATAATTTGATTATGTGTAATCGGGGCTACGCGAATATCTTCAAGATCACCAGAAAATTTGGCATTAACAATTGATGATGACGAATTTTGAAAAGCATTATTAATTAAACCCATAACCATTAAACCTGGAATTAAAAATGAAATGTAGGGAACTCCATTTTTAAGATTAACTTGGCTACCCAGTGACACACCAAAAATCAGTAAATATAAACTTGAACTAATAATCGGGCTGACGACTGTCTGAATAATAACTTTCATGAACCGTTTAACTTCACGTTTAACTAAGGTCTGAAAAGCGATGAATGAAGTATCACTCATTTGCGACGACCTTTTAGAACTTGTGTGAAGGCTTCTTCTAATTTACCTTCACTGGTTTGAATATCCACAACTTGGTCTAATGAAATCTGATTTTTTGTAAAAATATCTTTCATTGTTGTTGTCGCAGTGACTGAGAATTCACGAATAGTGTTATCAATCAGTTTAATTTTAACTTTTTTCGTTGAAAACTGCCCGATCACATCCGCGGGTCTTCCGCAAAAATGAATTTGGCCCGCATTTATAATCGCAATACGGTCACAAAGATTTTCAGCTTCTTCAAGGTAATGTGTTGTTAATAGCACGCTGACACCGTCTTTTTTAAGTTCTTCAACGAATTTCCAAAGTGATTCACGCAGCTCAACATCAACGCCAGCTGTCGGTTCGTCTAGCAATAATAATTTTGGCGAATGCACTAAGGCTTTAGCAATCATCAAACGTCTTTTCATACCGCCAGATAATTGTTTAATTTTTTTCTCAGCATGTTTTTTTAACGATAGTCTATCTAATAAATAATTAATTCTGTCTTGATTTTTTTTAATGCCGTAATAACCCGACTGGAAATCAAGAATTTCATTCACATCAAAAAATCCAGTGTTGATGACTTCTTGATGAACAACACCCACATTTTTTTTAGTTTTCATAGGTTGATCAATAGCCGAAATACCGAAAACCTTGATTTCACCAGATGTGGGTTTTTCTAATGTGGTGATTGTTGAAATCAGTGTGGTTTTACCCGCGCCATTCGGCCCGAGTAAACCAAATATTTCACCAACTTTAATTTCAAAACTGACACCATTGACGGCTTCGACAGATTTTGCTGGATTTTTTTCATCTACATAGGTTTTTTTAAGATTAATAATTTCTAAAGCATTCATATTATCTAGCTCTCGAAATTGATGTTGCAAAAATCACATCAGGGTTTTCTTTTTGCGCCCAGTTTAAATCCCATTCTTGATTAAGCAACAAGACCGGCTGATCGATCATGTCTTTATATAAATTAAAATTTCCCCGGATACTCTCGACGGCTTTGCCATCAGCACCACGCGGCCATCTGGCTACGCTGTAAGATAATCGATTTAATTTTACTTCTAAGTTGTATTCATCCATTAAGCGATGAACTAAAACTTCAAATTGTAATTCTCCGACAGCTCCTACGATGTATTCTTGTGCGCCGATGTAGGGATCGACAAATAATTGAATAGCTCCTTCTTCAGATAAGTGGCGTAAAGCTTCTTGCAGCTTTGTTCTTCGTAAAGCATCACGGACTGTCAGCTTAGCAAATAATTCAGGAGCAAATTTAGGAATGTCTTCAAAAACAATTTTACCGTTTGATGAAATACTATCACCGATGGCGAAATGCCCAGTATCACCGACACCAACGATGTCTCCTGCGTAAGCTAAATCAACGGTTTCTTTGTCAGCCGCTATAAACTGGCTTGAATAAGATAATCGTAATTCACGACCAAGACGAGCATGTTCAACTTTCATGCCGCGTTCAAATTTACCAGAACAGATACGCACAAAAGCAATACGATCACGATGACGTTTATCCATGTTGGCTTGAATTTTAAAAACAAAACCTGAAAATTGATTGGATGTGGGTTCTACCACTGATTTATTTTTTGTGTTGCGAGGTTTCGGACCTGGCGCGTATTCAGTAAAAAATTTCAAAAATGTGTCTACACCGAAATTTTGCTTAGCAGACCCGAACGTGACTGGAGAAATTTTTCCATCTAAAAATTCTTGTACATCAAAAGGCGGCAAAGCACCTTCGATTAATTCAAGTTCTTCGCGAACTTGCGCAGCACTTTCAGCATCTAAATATTTATCTAAAATGGGATCTTGCGGGCCTGAAAAATCGTATTCAGTAATTTCATCGCCTTCCCTGCGTTGATTGTAGAACATGACTTTTTTAGTGATGCGATTATAAATGCCACGAAATCTTTGCCCGACACCTAAAGGCCAT
>JAYSQO010000080.1:0-3971 GCA_043721535.1 Bdellovibrio sp.
TGCTTTTTTTGTTCAGACATAATCTACCCAGCCTTCTGAGTTTGTAATTGTTTAGCTAGCTTCTCCTGAACGACAGCAGCATTAAAAGGCTTAACTATATAATCACTCGCGCCAGAACTTAGAGCTGCAATAATTGATTTCTGCTCTCGTTCAGCTGTTGTCATAATAATAGGTATCGATTTAAGTTTTTCATCTTTTTTACAGTTGACTAGAACTTCAAGACCACTCATACGTGGCATATTCCAATCAAGAAAAATAATATCGTATGGCACGCCATCAGTATGTGCTGCTTGAATTTTTTCCCAAGCATCTTGACCATCGACGGCTTCAGTGATTTGTTCTAAACCTAAATTTTTCAATATTTTTTTCATATTGAATCGCATGACTTCAAAATCATCGACTATTAATATTTTCATTTTAGAATCAAACATATATTAACCTCATTAATTAAGACGTTTATACTAATAAATCATTCGCAGTCAGAAAGCATTTACTATGTTAATTTTCGGAAATCCTGAGGCCGGACTTGAGTCGTTCTTAAAATAAAGTTTTTGGGCGTCGGTGCCTCTGAAACTAAAGTTTGTTTTTGAATAAAAGCCAGTCTTCTTTAAGTGTAAGCTCGTCCTTGGTCTTGATGGGGATTGGTTGAATCAAATAATTGTATGTATCAGTACGTAAATTATTTTTATAAATTTTTTCATAAGTGGCTCTGAATGAGACAACTCTTTTGACATAGGTTCTCGTTTCAGCAAAAGGAATGTGTTCGATGAATCGATCAAAATCAATCTGACCTAAATTCTTAAGCCATGATTTAACACGATGAGGCCCACCATTATAGGCCGCTGCAATCAGCGGTTTTTGATAATCTAATTCAACAGATAGTTTTTTTAAGTACGCAGCGCCTAATAAAACAGAATTTTCTGGTTTAAATAAATCCCGTACATTCATTTTGATATCGATCAAATCAAACATTTTTTCAGCCGTGTAAGGCATAAACTGCATTAAACCGATTGCGCCGACTGGTGATATTGCATCAAATTTATAAAGTGTCTCCGCACGCATGATAGACAAAATCAAATAAGGATCGATTTTTCGGTCTCCAGAATATTTCATGACCTGACTCATGTAGGCTTCGGGATACATGGATTGCCAAAAAATAGGATCGGCCTTTAATGATGTTGAAATTTTTTGTGTATTCACTGTTTTATTCATCAATGACAGTGCTCTATAGTACAGCTGTTGATCTAAGTAAAATGTCGTTAGAATATCTACTTTTTTTCGATCTTTCGTTTTCTTTTCGATTTCGTATAGATGCCATCTTGCTAAGTCGACTTCATTGTTTTCCATCAGAAACTGCGCCATCGACATTTGTGACGCAAGATCGGAAAAACTACCAACAACTAAATTTGTTTCAACATTTTCAATCACTTCATTTTCTGAATTGATGACTTGAATATCACCTTCGTCAGTTTCAAAATCATTTTTTTCAAAAAATGTATAAGAATCCATGATTTCTGAATAACTTAAGCTATCAGAAGCAACCGGATAAAGACCTTTGTTCATTTTAGCTAACGCAGAAATGTTTTTAATCAGATCACTAGATTTATAGTTTTTTCTTAATTTTTCGTACTTCACCCATGCCAATAAATTATAATAACTGAAGTATTTATTTTCTAAGATAGGGCTAGCTAGTTTTCTAAATCCTGATATCGCACTAACTTCTTCGCCCAGCTGATACTGTGTATCTGATATCCAATAGGCTAATCGGGCCTCATCTGACGCGTAACTTAAAGTATCTTCAAAAGCTTTTAATGCACTAATAAAATTACCATCTAAATAAAGTGTCCATGCACGCAGCCACGCTACTTGCTCAAAGTCTTTGTTTTTCTTTTTCTTTTTTAAGTGCGAATGCTTTTTATAGATGCTATCAAAAACCTTGTTAGCTTCTTTGTATTTTTTCAATTGATAAAACAAAAAACCTTGTTGAAATTCTAGTTCTTTGAATTCGTCCCGCTTAAGATCGGTTTTTAAAAGTTGTTTAACTATTTTTTCAGCTTTTTCATGCTGCCCTGCCCGTTGGGCAATGTAAAAATAATTAGTTTTGTATTCAGATTCTAAAAACTCTTTTTCAAATTGACTGATATCTTGAAAAGCTTTAACAGGATCACCTAAATGTGTATCGTAGACTGCAACAAGGTAAGATTTTTCCCATTCTTTCAGCTTTTTATAACTTGAATACAATTCAATTTCACGTAATGCCTGATATTCTTTAGCTGCAAAAATAAGTCGACGCAATCGTGTTAAAAAATCATCATATTCAATTTGGCAGTTTTCTGTGGCTGTTGTTAGTTCGACAAATTCTATATCAACGTTGTAGCTCCAACGTTTTTTTTCTGTGCTGCAGATGTCAACGTACAACCTGTTAGCGGCAAGCCATTTTAAATAATTTGATTCTAAAATATCACCTTCTGTTGAACCTTTAAGTTGTCGCATCAATGATCGTGATTCTTTTTTAAGAAAAGTGACTGAATCTTTGATTTTAATTTGATCGAGCTTCAAATTTAGAAAAGTTGTTATAATCTCATAGCGCACACGAACTAAGTTTTTCTGTTGTTTTAAACTAGTATACAGCTCGTATAACTTTTCTTGATCATTTGACCAGTGGGCTTTGAAGTATTTTTTATAATTAATAAAATAAGAATCTGTCGGTTGCCATTTTTCTAATTTTTCAAGAAGCACTTCTAATTTAACATTTTGCTTTGCGTTCTCCTCAAAAGCTTCTACAAGAGCATTGTTTTGTTTAAGAAAAGCTTCATAGGCTTGCTTAAAAGTAACATTCGTTTCTAGCAAGGCTTGATCTTGCTTTGATGACATAGCAAAAGTTGAAAATGATAGAGACACTATTGAATAAATCGTGATGAATATTTTGAGGCGGATAATTTTAGACATAATTTCAACTATGCTAACCTTTTTTATAGATAAGGCGAAGAATAAAACGATTTATATTTGTCAAAAATATGGTGCATAGCGAAGTCTTCAGAAAACCAAACTCGCTTGACCTAAGTCTAGCGTGAGTTTACATAAACAGTCATCGGCTTAGAATTCAATCAGTCTTCAGGTTTTCGCTACCTATTCACCCCGTCCTTTGTGAAATCGAGCTTCATCTTAGGTCATGATTTGGTTAGGATATAGGAAAGATATTTTATTAAGGGGATCATATGAGTTCAATATCAAAAGAAAATTTCAAAGCCGGTGATTTTATTTTCTTCGAAGGCGATATTGAAGCCCATTTCTATATTATTGAATCTGGTGAAGTTAAAATTTTCACGAAAAATAAAGCCGGTCAAAAAGTTGAACTCGCTAAGTTAAAACCAGGTGACACGTTTGGCGAATTCGCCTTGATCGACAAAGGGGCAAGAACAGCCTCTGCTCAAGCTGAAACCGATGTGCATGTGATGAAAGTTTCCGAGCAAGGCTACGATGTGATGCTGAATGAGCTACCATTGTGGGCCTCTTCAATGTTGAAATCTTTTTCAATCCGCTTAAAAAACATGAATCAAACAATCAAAGATCTTAAAGCTAGTCAAAAATAACTTTTTTGTTTCCTTAGTTTTTTTCTTATATTTTTTTGTATTCTTATCTTTCACTTGACCATCTTCTTCATTTTTTTGGAATGTTTTTGGGTATCGGTCACGCTCAACTTTTATTCGTCGTCATTTACAATTTGATTTCACATATTTTAAGGCTTTCGCTTCATAATCCGTTTCTCGAATCACTCTAATTTTAAAATACGCCATAAAACATCCTAAACCTGTTTTGTTTCTTCTGACCTGCGTCTTCGTTTTGCACTTCCCCTGTTTATCTTTTTCTTGGGGGTATCGGTCACATGCAAAAACACAAAAACAAACAGACTCGTCAGCGCAGCCTGAAATACATACAAACACAGTTTCAATTGGCTTCAAAGCGGCAGG
>JAYSQO010000081.1:0-26578 GCA_043721535.1 Bdellovibrio sp.
GAATTGAAAAAAGCAGGCTTTGTTACACGCGATCCTCGTATGGTTGAAAGAAAAAAAATACGGTCTTCGCGGAGCTCGTCGTAAAGGTCAGTACTCAAAACGTTAATTTTTATATTTTAGATTCATCTCTAGAATTAGTCTTAAAATTAAATATAAAAAACCCACTTCAAAAGAGTGGGTTTTTTATATGTCAGACGACAGTCTTTGGTCGCTTAAAGCAAAACTAAAACTAGACCTAAGTTAGATTTAAAAACACTTGTTAAAATTTTGTTAAATAACTAAACTAATCTGTAGTTACAGAGGAATACACGCATGGGATATACAGCACAAGTTGAGATTTTAGCGCAATTTTTAAAAGAAAAAAGAGTTCAATCAGGTTTATCACAAAAAGATGTGGCGACTAAATTGGGATACACAACATCACAATTTATTTCTAATTGGGAACGTGGAATATCACACCCACCATTAAACACATTAAGAAGTTTATCAAATTTATATAAAATAAATCCAGACGAAATGTTTGATGTTTTGTTGAAAGCCACAGTGGCACAGGTTGAAGTGGATTTGAAGAAAAAGTTTTATTCAAAAGAAATGACTAGCTCTGCGAGCTAGTCATTTAAATAAAAATTATTTTCAAAATATTGAATCAGATTTATTTTTCTTTAGTGATTTCGAAACTAGTCACTTGCATTGAATGTTTAAGTGTATCATCACCTTGAACATTCTTTTTTGTTTCTACTCGGCAAGTCACTGTTGAAAGCACTTTACCTTTTGAAAGAACAACATCGCCTTTAACAACGTTGTAAGTTAATTTCACGCTGACAGGAATAGTGATTCCAACGCCGCCTTTTTGATTAATCTTATAAGCTTTGTTCAAAGATGCTCTGTAGTCTTTTTCATTCGATAAAAGTTCAGCATTTGTGATATCAGCTTGTTGGCCTAAAGATTTTTGATCTTTGGTGATTTCTAATTTTTCTTCTAAAACTGTCAAACCAGTTTCATTCATGAAAACAGTATCTGCTGTGATTTTTACCGCTCTCACTAAATCTTTTGCGTCGCATGAAATTGTTCCAACGCTTTGCAATCTGCTTTCACCTTGATTAGTGTGTCCTGCAGCAGCTGTGAATAAAACTAAAGTTGTCATTAAAATTTGATTTTTCATATATATCTCCAGTTATTCCAATTATTTTGATTGTAAATCTTTAAGTTTAGCTTTTGGTACGTACTTAATAGTCACCACGTAATCCAATTTTTTCTGTGCAACTTTTTGTCCGTTGATTGAATCTGGCATTGCTGCATGAACAACGAATCCTGTTGGCGAGTAATTGCGAATACTGTTTGGATTAAGCTGTGCTCTTGCCCCATCAATTTTTTTTGCATCACCTGTTAATGTTAATTTAAAATAACCATTAGCTTGTTGAATTAGCGGGGCCATAAGCTTAGCAACGCCTTTGTGGCCAGCTGATAAACCTTTAGCTTCTTTGTCAGAACCTGGTAAAGCAAAATCAATCAGTTGCATACTTAACTGCGGACTTGCACCAGTTTGGCTAATCAACATAGGAATACCATCTGTCATACCGTAATAATCTTGCTCACTAGCTGATCCAGAACTAAAAGCTGATCCGAACATTTGCATCGGTTTAAAGAATTCTGAAATACAAGACGGAGTTTTCCCTTTTTTGAAATCTGAAGCTGTATTATCTGGATTACAATCTTTTAAAGATAATAAAGTCCAAGCGAACTCTGAACAGTATTGTTGTAAGTGATCATGGGCGGTTAATTTTTGATCTAATAAAAGTCTTGCTGTATCGGCTACGAAAGCTAAATCAGCTTTACCACTGACTTCTCTGTACATTGGGCTGTTGTAGTCAGTGTTAAAAGATAATTGAGCTGGATAAATTTTCTTTTCACGGGCTTTTGTTAAAGCTTTTTCAAACCATTTTTGAATATTTTGTCTTTGTTGTTCAGTTTCTAAACGTGGTCTTAAGATATGTAACATTAAATTTGAGTTATCACTTGAAAAGTGATTGGCATCCATAGCGGATTTACCGAATCCTGCTTTTCCACCTAACATTTCTGCATCCATAGGCATATCTAAATTATAAACAAATTTCCTACCGTTTTCACTAACAACGACAGCCATGGAAATATGTGTTGATAGTAACTGTAAAGCTAAATACTGAAGAGAATTAGCAAACAACGGACGTGTTGACACAATAATGTCACCTGTTTTAATTAAGCCATTTTCAGCCATTTGCTGAGACGCTTTTTGACGTGATTCTAAAGGCGCTAATGCCATTCTTAATCCTAGTGCAGAACCTTTTGCATCTTGTCCAGGAATTGAAACGTAGTCAGTTAGTACAACTGAATCTGAATCATCAGAACGAGCTATCATTTTAACATCAGTTAAAGGCAGAATATTTTTTGCTGGGAATGTTTCATAAAACACAACAGAGGGGTTCAATGAAGGTGCATTTGTAAACTTACCTAATGCGGTTTCGATTCTTGCCGCAATTTCAGTGTTAAATGGATTTTTTCCAAGTTTGTTTACTATTGGTGTAGTCGAACTAACAAACGTAACAGCAGGGGCTTCAACTTTTGCAGTTTTCGGTGTAGGCGGAGGGTTATAGCCGCCTCCAATTTTATGACCACCCATTTCGAAAGCAAACGATTGATGAGTCACACTGATTAAGGCCAAGCCCATAATAAACTTTTTAGTACGCATAAATAAGTCCTTTTCTGCAAAGTTTTTGAATCCACTTGTTAATTAAGCAAGTCCATATCCAATCTTTAAATCACTTATAACGCATTTAGGGCTTTTTATTCTGTCTAGATGATTCACAACGAGTCACAAATTGTCATAACACAGGGTCAAATCAATTGCGCGATAGTTTAAGATCGCAGAAACTGAATAAATGTTGCAGTTGTTGTCTAGATTTACAGTTCTGATAATAGGTCTTTTAAGTTTTCACTTTTCCTACGCATATGTTGAATTTCAAGACGGCGACATTATTTTTCACAAAAGCCAAAGCAGTCAATCAGCAGCCATCGGTGAAGCCACTGGTTCACCGTGGTCTCATGTCGGTATTATCGTTAAAAATGGGACTGATACCTACGTGGCTGAAGCGATTCAACCCGTGACGGTCACATCACTACGTAGCTTTGTCTCCCGTGGTAAAAATTCTGAATTTCGTGTTTACAGGTTTAAACATTACAATAATACGACGATGAAATTGAAATTGTATTCGACTTTGAAAACTTATTACGGAAAAAACTATGATATTTATTTTGAATTCAACAACGAAAGAATCTATTGCAGTGAGCTTGTTTACAAAGTTTTTAAAATAGTCACTGGCCAAGAGGTCGGCCGTCTTCAGAAGATGAAAGAGTTAAATTTGACTGGCCCTCATGTTCAAAAATTGATTCAAGATCGATTTACAGATATTGGAAAAGTGCTTGATCCCAATGAATTGATTATTACACCAATTAATCAGATGTTGGCGCAAGATCTGATTTTGGTGTTTAATTCTCATAATAATACACTTAATTAGCTTTTAGACCCGAAAATCAAAATTCTATTTAAATTGTCGATTAAATCATCGATACTTAGTCTATGTATAAGTATAAAATATTAGTTATAGTTGCTGGATTGCTGGTATTCGGTTTTCAAAACTGTTCACCAAGTACTACCCAAAATTTACTTGTTCAAGATCCTTCAAATTCAATATCTCAAGATCAAACGACAAAAACAGAATCTGTAGTCGGATTTAATTTTTACAATGAAAAACAAGAAGTCATTAATCACCAAGGGCAAAACTTTTATATTCAATCAAAAGCAAAGTTTAGTCTAAATCTAAGTACATTAGAACTTATGGAATACGATGCGCAGAACACTGCTGTTAATAAATACTGTTTAAATGAATCATTAAAAGAGCAGTTAGAATTAATTATATCCGAATCACAAATGTGTTCGAAAGCAGCTGATGCTGGATCGACGCAGTTTTGTGCGCAGGCCATTCAACCGGCTTACGCCGAAATCATCACACAGAAAAGTAAAACAGCTTTAGGTTATGCAACAGATTCATGTGGCAGTAACATGGTAGATTTCTGTGATGCAGAACCTATCAAAGCCTGGATTAAATCCATCTCTGACAACTTAAGCCAATTAAGCTGTCAGTAATTTAATTATTGAATACCTAATTTTGAGTGAATCAAAAGATTAGCTTCTGCAACCTTGCTGCGATCAGGCACAGCACCCTGTGCGAAATCGGGTCTGCCGCCACCTTTGCCGCCAAGAACTTGTGCAAAATCTTTTAATAAAGTTCCCGCTTGAAATTGCGATGTTAAATCTTTTGAAACTGAAATAATCACAGGATGCGTAGCTTCGCCAGATCCAATCACAATGACAATTCCTTTTTGAATTTTATTTTTTAATTGATCAGTGATTTGCGCTAAAACATCACGGTCATCTAAATTTAAATCAGCCAGCACATACTGAGCCACACCTTGTGTCGTGTTAAATGATTTCGCATTTTTAGCTAAATCATCAACATTAATTTGGCCTGATTGAATTTTCTTAATTTGTTTTTGCAAATCTTTGACTTCTTCTTTTTTAGAATCAATCCATTCTGTTAATAATTTATCTGATGATAACCCAGCAGAATTTTTTGCTGTTTTTAACTCATCAGTATTTTTTAAAAATAAATCAATAACTGCATCACCAGTGATCGCTTCAATACGTCTAACACCAGAGCTTACACCAGATTCAGAAATAATTTTGAAAGCTCGAATTTGTGAAGTGTTGTTCACGTGTGTTCCGCCGCATAGTTCACAGGAAAATGATCCCATTGTTAAAACACGCACTTCATCGCCGCATTTTTCGCCGAATAAAGCCATAGCACCTTTATCAATAGCCACTTTGTGTGACATCACTTCCGCTTTAACTGGGTGGGCAAGAGAAATTTCTTCGTTCACTAAATTTTCAATGGTTTGAATTTCTTCAGATGATAAAGGTTTATTGTGTGTAAAGTCGAAACGTGTTTTTATTTCATCAACTAAGGATCCAGCTTGGGTCACATGAGTCCCTAAAACTTTTCTTAAAGCAGCGTGCATTAAATGAGTCGCTGAATGATTACTAGCCGTTTGCCTGCGAATTTTTGATTCAACATGAGTTGTGACTGATTCAGATTTTTTAAGTTCGCCTTTTAAAATTTCAATTTGATGTAAAAAGCTATAGCCCTGTTTAATACAGTCATGAACGTGGACATCGGCACTTGTAGTTTTAATAAACCCTTGATCGCCAGACTGGCCGCCGCCTTCAGCGTAAAATGGAGTCTGATCTAAAATGATGTAGCCTGTTTCGCCAATTTTTAGCGAAGATACCTCAGTGATCCCGTTTGATAAAGCTATAACATGAGATTTTGATTCTAAAGAATCATAACCTAAAAATTTTGTAGGACTTGATGAATATCTTTGTCCGAATTCGATTACGTGTTTTTCATCAGCTTGCATGGATTTATTTTTCCATGACGATTTAGCTTTTTCTTTAGAGGCCTGCATGGTTTTTTCAAAACCTGATTCATCAACAGTTAAATCTTGTTCTGCCGCCATAACAGCAGTTAAATCAACAGGGAATCCATATGTGTCATACAATTTAAAAACAGTTTCACCAGAAATCATTTTTTGATTTTTGGCTTTTAATTTTTTAATTTCATCATGCAATATAGCAGTCCCGTTATCCAAAGTTTGTAAGAAGCGGCTTTCTTCATCCTTAATAGTCGCTAAGATATGATTTTTTCTTTGGCCAAGCTCAGGGTAAAAATCAGACATGGACTGAATAAGCACTTCGCTCATCGGCGCTAAAAATGATTGATCTTGTGAAAGCTTACGGCCGTAACGGATTGCTCGGCGCATGATGCGACGTAAAACATAACCACGGCCTTCATTTGAAGGTAACGCACCATCGGCTAACAAAAAAGAAGTCGATCGACAATGATCAGCTAAGACACGCATCGCTGCAACACGGTCACGAATCACTAAGTCTTCACGCAAAACCACAGGGTCAGTGACATAATTTTGTTTTGAAATTTTTGAAGCCAAATCAATCATGGGTGCAAATAAATCTGTGTCGTAATTGGCAAACTGACCTTGCATCGCCGCAACAAGGCGTTCAAATCCTGAACCTGTATCAACAGATGGTTTTGGTAGCGGATGTAATTTGCCAGGGGCAGTTTCTTCATATTGCATGAAAACCAGATTCCAGATTTCAACAAAACGATCTTCGCCAGCAACAATTCCTTTGAAAGGATCGGATTCTCTGCCAGCTTTTGGTCCATGATCATAAAAAATTTCAGAACATGGCCCACATGGCCCCACATCACCCATACGCCAGAAATTATCTTTTTCACCTAGTCTAAAAATACGATCTAGCGGCACACCTTCTTGTTTGTGCCAAATGTTTGCGGCCTCATCATCATCTTTGAAAACAGTAACGTATAGTTTTTCTTTGGGAATTTTTAAATCTTTGGTCAAAAATTCCCAAGCATAGTGAATTGCATCTTTTTTGAAGTAATCACCGAATGAAAAATTACCTAACATTTCAAAAAAGGTATGGTGACGGGCTGTAAAGCCCACGTTGTCTAAATCGTTGTGTTTTCCGCCAGCGCGAACGCATTTCTGAGAAGACACAGCTTTTGTGTAGTTTCTTTTTTCTAAGCCTAAAAATAAATTTTTAAATTGGTTCATTCCTGCATTTGTAAAAAGCAAAGTTGGATCATTTTCTGGGATCAAGCTTGAGCTTGCCACAACTTCATGTTGGTTTTTTTTAAAATAGTTGATAAATGCGCTACGAACTTCAGAATTTTTCATCATATTTGGCCCTACATTACTCTTGTTATTCTTTACAGATTAACTATAATAAAATCAGCTGTAAACAGCAAGAGGTGTATGAACACTTTAAATGTAAAATACGGTCCATTTTCTCCTCAAGAACTTGATATCATTCTGAAGTGGATGGAGAAGAATGAAGTCGTCTTTCAAATGATTAAGGACGAGTCCAGTGAAAAACAGTTTCAAAGAAACGACCCAGCTAATATGCTGGCTAGGACCGAATTAAGAACAGATGTCTATTTGGCGCAAATTTTCTATCTGATTGTCGACTTTGACACTGAAGCTCTTAAAAAACTGTTTGAAGGTCGATTCATTAATAAAACTGAAGTCATTCCTCTTTGGTTGTCCCGCCTGACCCAGCCACTGTCAGATGCGGAAAGCTTAAACAAAGCCTCTTCTAAAAAGCGCTTTTGGGCTACTGTGTTGATCGTGATATGGTTGGCAAGTATGGCAATTTCCTATATTTTCAATGACTAGTTGTTCTTATGTAGCCGTGGAGGATTTTCATGTTTGAATTTGGTTTTTTTGGAACTATTGGTATTGTTTTATTTTTAGCGATCGTCGGAGGACTTTTCACAGCGATTAATCAAGGGACTATTGGCGTCATCACGATGTTTGGTAAATACCGCCGTATTATGTATCCGGGTTTAAATATTAAGATTCCATTTTTAGAAGTCGTCTTCAGACGGGTTTCAATTCAAAATCAATCTGTTGAATTACAATTTCAAGCAATCACACAAGATCAGGCTAACGTCAATTTTAAAGCGATGCTGTTATATTCTGTGATCGATCAACGTGAAGACACAATTAAAGATGTGGCTTTTAAATTTATTGATTTCGGATCTTTGATGCAAACTTTGAATCGCACAGTTGAAGGCAGTGTGCGTGGAATCGTTGCAATGAAAAAACAAAATGAAATTTTATCTTTACGTAAAGACATTGTGAACACTGTTAAAGATCAATTAGACGAAGATTTAAAATCATGGGGTTATCATCTGATTGATATGCAATTAAATGATATTACTTTTGATGAAACGATTATGGCGTCAATGGCGCAAGTTGTGGCTTCAAGTAATTTACGTTCTGCAGCTGAAAATGAAGCTCTCGCGCAAATGATTAAAATTACTAAAGCTGCCGAAGCAGAGGGTTTGGCTATTCAGATCTCTGCGGAAGCTGAAAAAAATGCGGCTAAACTGCGCGGTGAAGGTGTCGCCCTATTCCGTGCAGAAGTTGCCCGTGGTATGTCAAAAGCGGCTGATGAAATGAAACTAGCTGGCCTAGACAGTTCATTTATTTTGTTTTCGATGTGGACAGATGCCATTAAACATTTTGCTGAAACTGGAAAAGGAAATACAATTTTTCTTGATGGATCTAGCGAAAGTTTAGAAAAAACAATGAAACAGATGATGTCGTTATCAAATTTGAAAACAATTCAGAAGTAATAATATGAATAAAACAAACAAAGCAGGTCCAACGGATGGGCCCAATTTCTTAAAGCAAATTATTGAAAAAGATATTGCTGCAGGAAAACCCAATGTTGTAACGCGGTTTCCTCCTGAACCAAATGGCTACTTACATTTAGGCCATGCGAAATCAATTTGTTTGAATTTTGGTTTAGCAAATGATTATCAGGGTCGTTGTCATTTACGTTTTGACGATACTAATCCTGAAACAGAAGACGTTGAATACGTGAATTCAATTCAAGATGACGTGAAATGGTTAGGTTTTGATTGGGGAAAACATCTCTATTTTGCTTCTGATTATTTCGAACAACTTTACACTTGGGCTATTTATTTGATTGAAAATAATAAAGCTTATGTGTGTTCACTGAATGAAGAAGAACTGCGAAAATACCGCGGTGATTTTACAACTCCAGGAAAAGAATCACCTTACCGCAATAGAACTGTGGCCGAAAATTTAGATTTATTTAGACGCATGCGCGCTGGTGAATTTAAAGAAGGCGAACATGTTCTACGCGCCAAAATAGACATGAAATCACCAAATATGAATATGCGTGATCCGTTACTGTATCGTATTCGTAAAGTAAAACATCACCGCACTGGTGATACATGGTGTATTTACCCGATGTATGATTATGCTCATCCCTTATCTGATGCGATCGAATACGTGACTCATTCAATTTGTACGCTTGAGTTTCAAGATCACAGACCATTTTATGACTGGTGTATTGAAAACTTACCGGTACCGGCCCAACCTAAACAATATGAATTTGCACGAATGAATATGACCTATTTAGTAATGAGCAAACGTAAATTATTACAACTTGTGAAAGAAAATTACGTGATGGGTTGGGATGATCCACGAATGCCAACAATTTCTGGAATTCGTAGACGCGGTTATTTACCAGAATCAATTCATTTATTTGCTAAACGTATCGGCGTGGCTAAAGCTGAAAGCTTAATTGATTACGATATTTTAGAAAACTGTGTACGTGAAAACCTAGATGATGTTTCACATCGTGCAATGGCCGTTTTAAATCCGATTAAAGTTGTGATTGATAATTTACCTGCAAGGTATAAAGAAGAAATAGAAACTTCAATGCATCCTAAGAAAGTTGAATTAGGAAAACGTAAATTATCTTTCACAAAAGAAGTTTACATTGATGCTGCTGATTTTATGGAAAACCCAACAGATGATTTTTTTAGATTAGCGCCAGGTAAAGAAGTTCGTCTTCGTAATGCCTACGTGATTAAATGTAAAGAGGTCATCAAGGATGCTAACGGCCAAATCATTGAACTACGCTGTGATTATGATGTGACTACACTGGGCGGAAAGCCCACTGCGGATGGTCGTAAGATCAAAGGTATCGTTCACTGGGTATCTGCCACTGACTGTGTAGACGCAGAAGTCCGATTGTATGGGAGATTATTTTCTGTGGAAAACCCAGAAGACACGGCTGAAGGAAAAGATTTTAAATCTAATTTAAATACAAACTCATTGGTTGTGATTAAAAATGCGAAGTTAGAAAAAAGTTTAGCTGATGCAAAAATTGAAAATCGTTATCAATTTGAACGTGTCGGTTATTTCTGTTTAGATCACAAAGACTCTAAACCAGGAAAACTAGTTTTTAACAAAATCGTTGATTTGGCGAGCAGTCATTAATTAGTACAATTCGTAGGTGGTCTGTAAGTATCAGCTTCAGACCATTCAGTTAAACCTGTGTCTAAAACATATTTTGGATTTCATCTAGTTCAGATCTTAATTGAAAAAGTGAATTTTCTGACAATTTTGAATTAGGATAGGCGCTCTTCAGGTGGCAATATTGCTCATCGAAATTCAGTTCACTAAAATTTTTAACTTTTGGGCTGGGGCTACGGATCCCATTATAAATAGTTTTTTTCTTCAAAGGATGTGCGGTATTTCGGCTAAAAAAATTATCTGAATAGTATTCAGATGACATTGCGTTTGGTATCGGATTAATTTCAATATACGATTTGCTAACGAATATTAAACTTAAAATTAAAGTATAAAATATGTATCTATATTTTTTGTTCACTGAATAAGCTTAGAAGTTTATTCACATAAAGAATACTGACCCGAAGGCAAGTTGGACGCTACCCAGCTTCAATTATCCATAAACAATCAAACTGACGGATTTTAAGTCCGATCCCTAGACTTTTGTAGTTACCAATGTACGGTTGGTGAGCCTACGAAAGCTTAGTTATGACAGCAGATCTTTAAATAACTTTAATATTTGAAGAATTTGATAAATCAAACTCAGAAATGTTAAAGCTAGCTTCACTAAATGACGATATAGCCTATGCTTGTTAGGTAAACTCGACATTCGGAACCTCCGATCAAATGGAAAGCTCGAGTGCTCATAAAGCGAAGCTGGGTAAGTCCATCTTCGCTTTATTCATTTTAGGGGCCATAACACAGACCTGCTAGACGATTCATTTTTAATAGATCAACATCAATAAATGACAAAACAAAAACTAAATACTTTATTTGTAACAGTGTTCGGAGTCGGTTTTTCACCGAAGGCGCCTGGCACGTTTGGAACGTTAACAACAATTCCGCTTTGGTTTTTTGTTTCAAAATTTCATATTATCTATTATATGTTTTTTGTTTTTGCTTTAGTGATCGCAGGAATTTTTGCGTCTCAGTATTATGAAAGCTATACCCACAAACATGATTCAAAAGAAATCGTCATAGATGAAGTCGCTGGTTTTTTGATTACGATGATGTGGTTACCAATCACATGGCAAAGCGTTGTCATTGGTTTTGTATTATTTCGATTTTTTGATATTGTAAAACCTGGACCTATAAAAATGCTGGATCAAAAGGTAAAAGGTGGAGTTGGCGTGATGATTGACGATGTCGCTGCTGGAATTGTATGCAATTTAATACTCCAAATCGTTTATAATCAAACTTCATGGCTTGGGGCGCAAATCCAGACCTTCTAAAAAAAATTATTGATGATATGAAAATTCTATGTAACTTTATATGTAAATTATATGAAAATTACAAACCTTGTGCAACAAACAGATCCAAAGCTTACGCAGACTGAAATTGAATCGCAAATTCAACAACAGCTGCTAAATACCATCGACGTTCTTCGTGACAAGAACTTCATGGTGGGGTTTGCTGAAAGCTGTACGGGCGGACTTTTGTCTAGTTTGATGACTGCGCAAGCAGGTGTTTCAGATGTTTTCTGGGGCTCAGTTGTGAGTTATTCAAACGAAGCTAAGGTTGAATTTTTGAATGTGAATTCGGATATTTTAAAAACACAGGGGGCTGTCAGTGCAGCTTGTGCCAAAGAAATGTCTGAAGGTCTTCTTCAAAAAATGAAAACTGAAAAAGTTCATCAAGGGTATATAACAGTATCAATCACTGGGATCGCCGGTCCGAAAGGCGGATCAGCAGATAAGCCAGTGGGTACTGTGTTTATATCTTGCAGTGGTTTGCGCATTGCAACTCAAGTATTTCAACACGAATTCGCGAACGCTAACAGACAACAGATTCAGTACGCAGCTGCATTGGCAGCACTGAAACATTTGTCAGATAGTTTGAAGTAAAGAATTTAGAATTAATAAGTTAAAAAAATAAACGTAATACTAAGGAGAAAACCAATGGCCACACAAAACACAACAATGAATCACGATCCTAAAGCTCAAGCAGAAAAATTAAAAGCTTTAGAATTAGCTGTATCAACGATTGAAAAACAATTCGGTAAAGGTTCTATCATGCGCCTTGGAACAGGTGATTCTTTGGGTAAAGATATTGAAATCATCCCAACTGGTTCATTGTCTTTAGATATCGCCTTAGGTATTGGTGGATATCCTAAAGGACGTATCATTGAAATATTTGGCCCAGAATCTTCTGGTAAAACAACTTTAGCATTATCAGCTATTGCTCAAGCTCAGAAAAAAGGTGGCGTTGTTGCATTCGTTGATGCGGAACATGCTTTAGATGTAAATTACGCTCGTAAATTAGGTGTTAACGTTGAAGATCTTTTAATTTCTCAACCAGACACTGGGGAGCAAGCTTTAGAAATTACAGAAACACTTGTTCGTTCGGGCGCTATTGACGTATTGATTATTGATTCAGTAGCAGCGTTAGTTCCGCGTGCAGAAATCGAAGGCGATATGGGTGATTCACACATGGGTTTACAAGCCCGTTTAATGTCACAAGCTTTACGTAAATTAACTGCAGCGATCAGCCGATCTAAGACGCTGGTCATTTTCATCAATCAAATTCGTATGAAAATTGGTGTGATGTTTGGTAACCCTGAAACAACAACTGGTGGCAATGCACTTAAGTTTTATTCAACTGTACGTTTAGATGTACGTCGTATTGGTGCCATCAAAAATGGTGAAGAGGTCGTAGGTAATAGGACAGCAGTTAAAGTTGTTAAAAACAAAATGGCTCCGCCATTTACAAAAGTTGAATTCGATTTAATGTATGGTGAAGGTATTTCTGAAGAAGGAGATATCTTAGATCTTTCTGTGACAGCCAACATGGTTGAAAAAGCGGGTGCGTGGTATTCATATAAAGGTGAGCGTTTAGGTCAAGGTCGTGATCAAGCAAAAGAATTTTTAAAAGCAAATATCGCTATTAAAGAAGAATTACGTAAGGCCATTTTGAGCAAAAACGGGATTGGTCAATTACTTTTAACAGCGGATATGTCTGATGCTGTTGCTGATGAAGCTTCAGTTGAATTAGATCAACCAAAGAAAAGTAAAAAAACAAAAGAAACAGTAGCTGCTACTGCAACCAAAGAAAAATTAAATTAGTTTAGAACGAATTCGATCTATTTGATTTATCGATATAAAAAAGCCTTAGGTTTTAAAGACCTAGGGCTTTTTTTATGTCTTTGGCTAAATCGTGGGGTTCGGCATTTGGGGCATAACGGTTTATAACTTCGCCATCACGGCCAATTAAAAATTTAGTGAAATTCCACTTTATCAATTCAGTTCCTAAAATGCCTTTTGCATTCTCTTTTAAAAATTGAAAAGTGGGTTCTGCTTTAGCGCCATTTACATCTACTTTAGACATAATTGGGAAAGTAACCCCAAAATTGAGCTGACAGAATGATTGAATTTCAGAATCAGAACCTGGCTCTTGAGCTCCGAATTGATTACAGGGAAAACCTAAAACCACAAGGCCATCATTTTTAAATTTTAGGTATAAATCTTCTAGTCCTTTATATTGAGGCGTAAAACCACATTGACTAGCTACATTAACAATCAAAACAACTTTTCCTTTATACTGATCTAGATTGTGGTCCTGACTTTTAGCATTTTTAACAGTGAAATCGTGTAATTTTTTAGACATAGGCTCCTCATAAATAGAAACTATTATACCATCGAAATTTTGACTTAATAGCGTAAAATAAGTTTTTTTTTGCTATATTAAGGCTATTCATTCAAATTGAGGTTAACTATGGCGCTTAACACAAATCTAAATATCAGCTCGATGAGTCAGACTACCGGTAATCTAACTAGAAACCCGAACTTGTCTGCGCCTAATATTGATCGATCGATGACAAATGAAATCCAGGCTAAATTTAGCGGGCAGTGGTGGACAGGAACTCATCCAGAAAAAACTGTTGGCTTCAATAAAGGTAAAAACTATTTAGCAGCATTGCCGCTAATTAATTTGGACATTTGTTCAAGACAAGATGTCTTAGATTATTTTAATAATTCTTGGACTCTAACTGAAATTTTATTTTCAAGTCTAAAACACGAATCAACATACACGCGTCCGCCGTATCATCAGTTAAGACATCCCTTGTTATTTTACTACGGCCACCCTGCAGTATTGTATCTAAATAAACTGCGCTTAGCAGGGCTTGTGGATAAACCTGTGGATTTATATCTCGAGAAAGTTTTAGAAACAGGCGTTGATGAAATGAGCTGGGATGATATGGCTAAAAACGAAATGGAATGGCCATCCGTTGCTGATGTCAAAAATTATCGCGGAAAAATTTATGATATCGTTGTTAATATTATTCAGAATCATCCTGATTTAGATTTAGCAACACGACAAAAATCTAAAACAAAATTAAATATTGATCATCAGCTGTGGTCTTTATTTATGGGCTTTGAACACGAAAAAATTCATTTTGAAACATCAAGTGTATTGATGCGTGAATTACCAATTGAATTGGTTGAGACTCCAAAATACTGGGCGCCGCTTTCGCCTACTGATAAAAACAATGAAATAAGCAATCAATGGATAAACATCAAAGGTGAGAAAATATCGTATGGTAAGACCAAAGATGTTCCCAGTTATGGTTGGGATAACGAATACGGAATCAGAAAAAATGAAACAGCTGATTTTCAAATCATACAAAAATTAATTTCAAATAAAGATTACTATGAATTTGTATCTACTGGGGCTTATCAGCAAGATAAATACTGGCTTAAAGAGGGCCTTATGTGGAGAAAATTTCGTAATACGAAACGACCTACATTTTGGGTAGCGTACGGTCCCGAAGGTTTGCATGATTATAAACTTCGAACAATTTTTGAAATTATTGATATGCCGTGGAATTGGCCAGTCGAAGTCAATTTTCATGAAGCCCAGGCTTTCTGCCGCTGGAAACAAGAAATAGACCAATCAAAATTACATTATAGATTGATGACTGAAGCCGAACATGTGACTTTAAGAAAAAATTTAACAGCAGATGATGTTCTTCAAAAAAATTCATATGCATTAGTTGAAAATCACAAACATCAGTTTAATTTTAATTTTCAATATTCGTCAACTTCATCAGTTGGCCAACATTCAACAGTCATCATTGATAAAAATAATCAGCAACAAAAAATTTATGATCTATTTGGTAATGTTTGGCAGTGGGCTGAAGATCAGTTTAATCCTCTCAATGAATTTCAAATTCATAAATTGTATGACGATTTTTCAACGCCATGTTTTGATGGAAAACATCAAATGATTTTAGGCGGCAGTTTTATCAGCTGTGGTCACGAAGCCAGTCAATATGCCAGATTTCATTTTAGACCACACTTTTTTCAGCACGCGGGCTTTCGAATCGCAGCAACATTGAACGGGTCTATTGATAATTCGGCAATTAAACTTAAAAAAGATGGTAATTATATTCATCCACAACGCATGCATGTTTTGGATCAAACTAAAAACGAAGATTGGTGGAAAGATATTCAGCAACCACTTGAAATGTCGACTGAAGAAATTAATCATGTATACCGAACTACAAGTCAGTTCGTTGCCAATTTTGAAAACACTCGAAAAATGGCTACATCAGCTATGGGTACAGCGCTTGATCCGATCACAAATGATATTAAAAATAATTTTACTTTGGCCTATCAAACATCAAAAAATTTTCCTGAAAATCCTGAAGATTTTGACAAATTGATTCAATTTCTTTCATCAGAAGTTCTTGAATCAGGCCAGCAACCAGGTCATCCGCATTACATGGCCTATGTAGCAGGTGCTGCCAACACACTCAGTGCTCCGGCGCAGGCTATAGCTATGACCATGAATCAATTCACGGGGCACTACGGGTTAGCCCCGGGTTTAGTGACATTAGAAATGGAAGTGATTAAATGGTTTATCACCATGATGAAATTTCCAGAAATCAATTCCACAGGGATTTTAACTACGGGAGGAAGCCAAGCCAACATGATTGCACTTGTTGCGGCCAGAAATAAATTATTTAACGCCGCTAACTTAAGCCATGCCAGATTTTATGGATCCTCACAAGTTCATCACTGTATTGGTAAAGCCTTAGCTTTCTTAGGTTTTCCGAAAGAAAGTTTACAGATTATTGATGTAGATCAAAATTTAAAAATGAATTTAAATCATTTAGACCAAGCTATTCAAAGTGATTTAAAAAACAAACTTGTTCCAGTAGCTATTATCGGCACTGCGGGATCTACCAATACAGGAACGATTGATCCTTTAAATGAAATTGCCGATATCGCTGAAAAATATAATGTGTGGTTTCATGTGGACGGAGCTTATGGGGCTCCGTTTATGTTAACTGAAAAAGGTCAAAAAGTTTTATCCGGAATTGAAAGATCTGATTCTGTGGCCCTAGATCCACATAAAGCTTTGCAGATTCCGTATGGCGTAGGCGCTCTTTTAGTGAAAAATAAAAACGATTTAAGCATTAAGTATGCAGGATCAAGTTCCTACATGCCACCGTCACAAGGCTTATCAGAAGACAATTTTCATAAAATTGACTTTGCTGATGTATCGCCAGAGCTTTCACGCGATCCAAGAGGCCTACGATTGTGGTTACCGTTTAAAACATTTGGTATAGGTCCGTTTAAATTGAATCTGGAAGAAAAAATTAAGCTGTCTGAATGGGTATCAACTGAATTAAAGAAAATTAAAGATGTAGTCATTGTGGCAGAGCCCAATTTGACTATACAGTCATTTCGGCTAAGTACCGATCAAAAAACTCATGATCTGCTAAAGTGGATTAATTCACAAAACAAAATATTTTTAAGTGGTTGCGAAATTAATGGTCAGTTTTCTATCAGAGTTTGCCTGTTGGGTTATAAATTACACTACCAACAAGCCGAAGAATTGATACAATTGATCCATGACGGAATTAAGCAAATTAGATAAATTAAAACACTTTCAAGATCAATATCATAAAAGCGAATTTATACATATTAACAATGCGGGACTGCAGCCGACCTGTAAGCCCGCGCGTGATCGCGCCGTTTACTGGGCGAATCGTTTTTATGAAGAGGGCTATTACGCTGACCAAGATTATTTAGACGAATTAGAATCAGTTCGAAAAAAATTGGCTGGTTTTATTAGTTGTGAATCCGGAGAAGTTTCATTTTACACTTCAACAGCTGGTGCTGTAAACCAAGTTGCTTTTTCAATCGGTTTAAAAAAAGACGATGAAGTTTTAATGTGGGATCAAGAATACGGAAGTCATCTTTACCCTTGGCAAGCAGCCTGTGATCAAGCCAGTGCAAAATTAATTCAAGTCGTTTCAGAAAAAAGTTATGCAACTCCGACAGATAAATTATTAGCTGCTATAACCGCAAAAACAAAAGTGATTGCATTCAGCTGGGTGCAGTATGTTTGTGGTGCACGTATGGATGATATTCAGATGTTAGTTAGGATAGCTAAAGAAAAAAATATTCTGGTTTTTGTCGATGTGATTCAAGGTTTAGGTTTACATCCATGTGATCTTTGGAAGTGGGGTGTCGACGGCGTTATGGGTGGTAGTCACAAATGGATGCTCAGCCCAATCGGCGTTGGTTATTTAGCCCTAAGATCAAAATTGATTGCGCAAGTGAAACCCCACAATGTCGGAACGTACACTTATGGAACTTGTGATGATCCATCAAGCATGGTGTGTGTTCCCAAAAAAGATTCGGCTAAATATGAACCAGGATCAAAACAAGTTTTTCAAATTACAGCTTTGGGTGCAGCCATTGATCTTATTACGAATACAACAGTTGAAGTTATCGAAGCTGAATCATTGCGGTTAGCAAAAAAACTACGATTAGGTTTGATGGATCAAGGTTATAGTTTATTAACACCTTTCACTGGTGAAAAAATTCATTCGAGTCCTTTCATCAATATCAACGTAGGAAAAAGAACCGAGACCTTTGACCAGCTTAAAGAAAAATTAAAGCAGAATAAAATCAATTTTGCTCTGCGTGGAGGGGGGATTCGGTTCACGCCTCAAGCCTTTAATACGGATGTAGAAATAGAAAAAGTGTTATCAGTTTTAAAGTAGGATAAACTAAAACTAACGCTTCAAAAGGGGTTAGCTTGAGCTTACAAACTATTTCAAAATTATCAGTCGTTTTATCGCTATTGTGCCTAAATATTTCGTGTCAAATTCTTTCAGGCAACAGAAACCCGGCTTCGGATGAAAATGCAAATCAAATTGAAATTCAATATTACGAAAATCAAATTCAAAAAGAAGTTCTAGAAGACGAAGAAAAATACCAAGGTCAACTTTCTGCGCTTTATGATAGACCAAGCCCGCTACTGATGGGTGGATTAAAATACGGTTTGGATCAAAAGCAAAAAGCCGAGCTGCAAAGTTTAAGAATATTAAGTGACAACTATGCAGCACAGATTAAAAAAAATAGCCCTCAAAGTTATGAGCCCATTTTAAGAAAAGGATTTTTTCAAAGAGACTGGCGCCAAAACAATGGTGATTTTACTTTGCATCAATTAGACAATTTTAAACTTGATAAAAATAATCAGATTCAAGCAATAAGAACTTTATCAACTGATTCTGCCAATAAAATACTACTTCAACTCACAAATAAAATTTACAGCTGGAATAAAAAAGTTCTTCCTTTAGAACAAACTATGCCTATGAAAAACCCTGTGACATATATCAACGCACAGATTTCTTGTAGCCATCCATTTGTGTTTTACAAACAATTGAAAAAAATAAATATCGCAGCTAACCAAAATTTTAAATTTAAGTGGTTCGATGAAGGCTACAATGCAGAACAAACAGTGATTGGAATGACCCAGCAGGACGTAGTTTGTGATCTAAAATTCAGCCAAAATGAAGCCTACAATTATGGAGTAAGATTTATTCCGGAAATTCAACAGCTCGCTAAATTAAATAATCCACAGCTTAGTTTTGAAACTTGCTATTTGCCGTCAGCAAAAAACATGGGTGGGATGGAAGCTTTCTTTTTAGAAGCACGAAATAGAAACATGCTTTGCCCACAAAAAGTAAATTCATTTCGTACTTTAGAAAAAACAACTGATGGACTAAACGCCAAAGTAAAAGCTTTAACAGGCACGACATTATCTGATGAATACATCAAAAAGGGTGACCCCTTTGTTAAAGTTGATATGTCGAATGCGCCGAAATTAGATGGAATATTTATTTCTTATCTAGTTTTCAGAAGTGATTTCTACGGAAATGTTTTACTTGAAGCTCTTAAATATCATGCTGCACGTGGTACAACGATTCGTATTGCAGTTTCAGATGTGATTTCACTGGGCAAAGATCGTCAACAACTTTTAGATCTTCAAGCGAAGTACCCTAATGTAAAACTAAATATGTACAGGTATAAAAGTAAAAACTTAGGATTCAGAGATAAATTGGCAGAGCTTCATAGAACAAATCATATCAAATTATTTTTAACTTATTCAAAAAATAATTCAAAAGACAATATTGTTATCTTAGGTGGACGAAATATTCACGACGGTTTTTTATTTGATCAACCAAGTGCAAACTACATTTATCCAACACTAGTTGATTACAGACCAAATGGCGATGAAAGCTGGGCTCACTGGGAAGATTTTGAAGCTGAATTTCAATCACAATCGTTGGCTCAATCCATTATGGGGCAATATTTTTCAGTGCTGCATGCGGATTACGCTACAATCTTTAACAGAAATTATTCAGTAAATGTACAAACAAGCGAAAACATAGATCCAAATTATTTTAAATTAAATCCAAACGAAGTTCTGATGCGAACTTTTGTATCTGTGCCGTTTAAAGACAGTATGGCTTTAGAAAAACAATATATTAAAATGGTGGATTCTGCAGAAAAAGAAATCAATATTTCAACACCATATTTTCATGTGACAGATGGTATTTTAGCGGCTCTTACGCGCGCATCTGACCGCGGGGTAAAAATTCGATTGATTACTCGTCTTGATTTAGAAGGCGATACAGCCGATTTTGTTTTAAGCGAAGTTAATAAAGGTTCGATCAATAAAATCCTGGGTAAAGTTCAAGTTTTTGAATACACAACTAAGGGAAAAATTCTTCATTCAAAATTATTTATGATCGATGATAAATTTGTGATGATGGGATCAGTAAATTTAAACAAACGAAGTTTCTACCATGATATCGAAAATGCAGTCATGGTTTACGGCCAAGGTTTTAACCAAAAAATGAACGCCATCTACGAAAATTATTTAAAAGAATCTGTCGAGCTAACAGAAAAACAAAAGCTGACATTCTGGAAGCAAATGATCATCAAATTCGCTGAGACCGAGTTATAGACAGGTTTTTATATTAAACGATGCGATCTTTCAGTAATTAAACTAATAAGTTCTTCTTTAGTTTTTTTTTCTAAAAAACTGCGATTAATTAAGTCTTGTGTTTGAGGCATGAGATTCAGCATTTTTGTCTTTAAATGACTAGCTACCTTGCTAGGAATTTTAAAACTCGCAGCAAGTGCTTCGAAGTCATGCCATCGGAGTTTATTTTTTTTTCCATTTAATGGTAAGGCTAATTCTTCACTATCTTCTTTAGATGAAATTAATAGTCTAGTGCTGAGGTGATCATAGCCAGGGCTTAGTCGTATTAAATTTGAGTCAGGGTCTTTCCAAAGTGAAAAATTTTTTAAATGCATATCTGCGTTGCCAATCCAAAATGAAAACAAAAGGGTCTGAAATAATGTCACTTTATCGTCACCAGGCGCGCTTGAAAATTCGTCTATTACTTTTCCCATTTTTTCACTAGAGCCATTATATTTTTTTTCTGTCATTTGTCGTGATAGTTGACAAAAGTCTTCCATTTGTATTTTTTGGTTATCGATGCGATCAAATCTTTTTGTAATATAAGCCAATTCACCACTAGCTAGGTAGACTAAACCACATTGGGCCATTTTTAATCCGTGTAGTTCTGCTATTTTCATTGATAGTTGTTCCACTGCAGGCATTTCAGGAAATTCATCAGTTGCTGGTTTTAAAATAAATCGACCATCTAGGCCGACAATAGTTAGACGCTCTTTAGATCCTGTGCTGCTGTCTTTTTCCTTGAGTGGACTAAGCGATAGTTTTTTTTGCACACCTGTCAATGTAACTCTTTGGTTAATTTGCTGTAAGGCTAAATTTTCAAGATCGGCCTGATGTACATCTATAAATGGCGTGTGTGAAAAACCAAAAAGACGAGTTGCGCATTTTGCGTGATACAAATCATTTTTTGAATCTAAGTCTTGTAGGCAAATCATACAACGATTCGATTGATGTTTGATTATGGGCTGTTCATTTTTTTTTAACACAGGATTGATGTATGCATTTAATTTATCTGTTGTTTGAACAGATGAGGCTCCGATGCAGTCATGACAGGTTGTTAAAAGTAAAGTCATTCGATCATTTTTTGAAATTTTCCAATTCCTCTGAGCTAAATTAAGAAGCCATCCTTCAGGTATTAGCCCATCAAAAAAAGGAAAAAGATCTTCAGCTTTATAGGTTTCTGTATGCGCTGGAAGAGTCAGGCTTACGCTTGGTGCTGTGTCGTTTTTGTATTGAAATGTATAACTGCCATCTATTTCTTTTGTGATATTTCCTGCATGTATATTTTTAAAATAGACTTTTCCTTGATTAGTCATTTTCACCTTTCACTTTAACTGATAAGGTAGCGCCAAAGTATTTAAGCAGTGACATCACTATATCTAAGCGAACTGTTTGTTTTCCACGCTCAAATGCTTTAAGAAATCCAGCACTGATGCCAGTGCGGAAAGCTAATTCTTCTTGGGTATAGCCTAATTCTTCCCGGCGATTGCGCACAAATAAAGCTATCGGTGAGACTGTAGATTTAATTTCAGCTTTGGTGCGTTTAACTGTTTTATGCTTCATAATCATAATCATAGACTATGCTTATAATCTATTTCAACAAAATTACGAATAATAGATTATGATAGTATACTATTAATGTAAAAGTATGCATTATAGAATATGATCATAGTCTATAAATGGTATTTTTATTACTTTTTCAGAGGAGATATTCGGGTCTGACAGACTCAAGTCGAGACGTATTTATACCGATAATATGATGTGAGGGAATAGCTATGAAATTCATTTATTCTTTAATGTTATTTACATTTTTGATGAGTACTTTTTCGCCTGTGACGGGATGGGGTGCTGGTTATGGACTAGCATCAGTTAAAAAAACACCAGAGGTAGTTAAAGTGCCAATAAAATCTACTAGTATTCAAAATGGCGGAAAAACAAGTGGTACAAAATATGGAACAACTTGTAATGCTGATTGTGGTTGTCCTGGAAAAGCTGCTTGTCCAAAAGTGACAGCGGCCTCATCTGATTCAAAACCTAAAAGAACATCAACTCAGATTATAAAAGCTCCAACTACGAAAGCTCCAGCTACGAAAGCTCCAGCTACGAAAGCTTCAGAAGAAACTACTCAAACTGCGAATACACCTAGTACTAATACAAACACAACGCTTTTACATTGCAGCGATCCAAAGTACGCAGTTGGGGCTTGTTTTTGTAACAGCAATGAAACAAAGCCACCACCGGAGAATACAACAAATGGTGTTGTTCAAAAATGTATTGCAAGTGTAACTCCGCCCACTCCGCAGCCGCCAAGTGACGAAGTAGATAATAGTTGTTTAGCCGTATACCAAAGATTAGTTGTAACTTGTAATCAAGATGCTGATTCAGCAGTTAATAAATGCAATAGTAATTCAGAAGAAAATAAATCAAACTCTGATTTTTCAGGTTTAGATGAAATGTTAAAAGGTGCAAGTGCTTTTGCTGTAAAGTCTAAAGCAGGATCTGGCGCCTATGAGGCTTGTTTGAATACAGCACTAACAACACAAGCAGGTTTTTTTGCTGCGGATAAATTAAATACTACTAGTTGTCAGCCAGCTATTGATCAGTGCAAGACATCTTGTGAAACAGTAAAAAATCAATTGCAAACTAATAGAGAAACTATTGCTGAAAATTGTGTAGAACAAGAGATGAATAAACTTGTAAGTGAGGAAGGTCAGTTCGAAACACAAGCAGAACAAAAGCAGTATACGAATAATAGTAGAGCTGCTTTTCATCAAGGTTTAGATATAATTATAGGGCGACTTGAAGAAGGTAGTGTAAACTGTACTGAAAATGCCGTGAATTATCAGAACGAAATAAAACAGACTACAAACGACTTCAATAACGCCGCAAAACAAGCACAAGTGTGCCGTTGTCAAACGGGATCAACAGGTGAAGATTGCAGTGCGATCAAAGGCCCAGCAGAGTGTGCGTTGAATCCGAATGCTGTTGGTTGTGCGATGTCGACAATCAATTGTAATAATTCCGATTCGTTACAATGTCGTTGCACCAGAAATCCAAATTTAGCTGAATGTAAATCTGGCAATAGTGGTCCAAGTGCATTTGCAAATGCGAACGGTGGATTTAAACCAACAACTTCTAATGGCGTATCGCCAAAAATTAAAGGCAATGATTTTGACATTTCTTTTGATGAAGAATCAAATTTAACTTCTGTTAGTGGAACTCCAGGTGGAGTTACATCACCATTTGGCTCAGCAGAAGCTGGTGGTTCAGGTGGGGGTAGTGGCGGAGCAGGCGCTGTCGGTGAAGAAGATCCAGCCGCAGTAGCTGAGGGTGAAGGCGGTTTAAAGCATTTACTTGATAAAGCCAAAGGATATGTTGGAGGTTTATTTGGAAATAAACCTTTCGGCAGCGGAAATGCTAACGATAAAAAATATGGTAAAGACGGTAATGGTAAAAAAATTGATCCAAGCAAATGGAGACCAGGTATGTTACGTGGTGTTGCTGGTGACGGTAGTGAAATCGGGCCTAAACATCGTGATATCTGGAAACAAATGAATAGCCAATACTTCTTACAAGAAAAAACATTTCTTCAAGAAAAGTAGTTGGCGCTGACAAAAGTTTAGTCGTATTGTAAAAGACAAAACATTTAGTAAACTACTTAGTATTTGGCTACTCAGGCTGCATTTGATGATAAGGTTTTTATACAAGGGCAAATCGGGAATGCATTTGATAAAGACAAAGTTAAAGTTGTTGATAGTCATGATCAAACATATTATTTACCCAAAAGTGTTTTTCCTAAAAATTTCAAATTTGAAAAAGGTAAAATATTTAACGTCGAAATAACTGTCGATCAACATAAAGAATTAGATATTAAAAAAGCACAAAAGTAAATCTTAAAAAACTCTTTAGATATCAATGATTTAACCATGCTCTGGATCGTGCTTCGCAATTAACTGTAGACACATATCCATAAAAAGCGTTAAAATATGGATCATAGTCTACAATTAGAGGTATTTAATGATTCAAAGATTACTCAAAATTTCAAAAACTAAATCTTTTTTTCTATTTGGCGGTAGAGGCACTGGCAAATCAACTTTAATTCATAATTTAGCAGAATTTAAATCTAAAACTTTAAAGATAGATTTACTGTTGCCTGAACAAGAAGAAAAATATTCGTTGCGTCCGCAGACTTTATTCGATGAACTAGATGGGAATCCAGATAATTTAAAATGGGTTTTCATCGATGAAGTGCAAAAATCTCCTAAACTATTAGATGTTGTTCATAAGCTCATAGAATCAACTCACTTAAAGTTTGTATTAACAGGTTCTAGCAGTCGAAAACTAAAACGATTAAGTGCAAACTTATTGGCAGGACGAGCTTTTAGATATTTTTTATATCCATTGACTGCTTTAGAATTAGGTAAAAAAATGAATCTTGAACATCAACTTAACTGGGGTAGCTTACCAGAAGTGTTTACTTTAAAAACAAATAAAGATAAGGCACTATATTTAAAATCGTATGTAGATAACTATATCAAAGAAGAAATAGTTGCAGAACAAGCTGTTCGTAATTTAAACCCCTTCAGATTATTTTTACCAATTTGTATGCAAAACGAAACAGAACCAATTAATTTTACAAAGCTGGCAGAAGCAACTGGCGTAGATATTAAAACTATTCAAAACTATTTTGATATAATTATTGATACTAATTTAGGTTTTTTCTTGAATAGCTATAGTAGATCCGTTCGTGCAGTACAAAAAGAAGCGCCAAAATTTTATTTTTTTGATACGGGAGTTCGGCGTGCTATACAAAAACAATTATCAATACCAGTTGAAAAACAAACAAGTAATTACGGAAAATTATTCGAATCTTGGTTTGTTAACGAATGTCATAGACTGAACGAATACAATCAGCTTGATTATCAGTTTTCATACTTAAGAACAAAAGATGATGCTGAGATAGATTTAATAATAGAAAGACCGAACGGCACTTTTACTTTAGTTGAGATTAAATCTTCTGAAAAAATTGAACAGCGCCACTTGAAGCATTTAAAGTTATTTAAAGATGATTTTAAAAATGCTGATTTAGTTTGCGTCTGTAATGAGAAAAAAGTTAGAAAAACTGACGGTGTAACAGTCAGCCCTTGGTCAGAGGCATTCAAAATACTGAAACTGATTAAGTAATAATATATTTAATCAATCAGGCTGTGCATCACTTGTACAGCCTGTTCTTTTTCTGATTGTTTAAGAATGTAATTTAGGCTCATCGCTGATTGAATAAAGTGTTCAGGGTGAATATTTTTTTTATGTAGTTCACTGCTGGTTTTTAATAATGTGTCGTTTAGGGTTGATCCTGTGCAGGTTAAACTGACTGAACATAAATTTTCATTTTTTAGTTCTATAGTTTGATTATTTTTTGATAAATAGGCTTGAATAGCTGCCATATTTTCTTGCGGAGCTGTGATCATTAAATGAGTATCTTGATTTTTTTCATAGCCTGTTAAAACTTGGGGAACACTGATTTGATTTTTTTGTAATGTGTTAAAAAGCTCATTAATCGCATTTGAAATATTTAATTTTTTGATGATGATTTCAAAGACTTGAGAATGAGAATTAACGGCTAGCGGTTTCGAAGTCTCGAACATAAAATCTCCTTGAATAGATGTGCCTTCAGAATTTTGGTGGGCTGCGGGGCCTACATAAAGTTTCACATTTTTAAGTTTTGCTAATTCGACTGATCGGTAATGAAGAACTTTTGCTCCCCAAAATGCCATTTCCATTAAATGATCGTAATGAAGTTTTTTAATTGGCTTAGCGGTTTTTACAACTTTAGGATCAGCCGTAAAAATACTAGGGACGTCTTTTAAAATTTCACATCGATCGGCATTTAGGTATGCAGCCATTGCGACAGCCGATGTGTCTGATCCACCGCGACCTAAAGTTGTAATTTCTTTTGTGACCGGTGATACACCTTGAAAGCCCGCTAAGATCACCACTTGATTTTTATCTAAGGCCTCTTGCACACGGTAGGCTTTTACGTCTTTGATCATGGCGTTTAAATGGGCCTCATCAGTTAAAATACCGGCTTGGCTACCAGTATGGCCTTAGTCAGCATGGCATTACATGATTTAAATTGTGATGCGATTAGTTTTACAGGTAGCCAAGCCGGTATTTTAACTGATGAGGCCCATTTAAACGCCATGATCAA
>JAYSQO010000082.1:0-1546 GCA_043721535.1 Bdellovibrio sp.
GAAAGGCGATTATAGGTCATCAGCACAGAGAAAATCAGACTCATGGGTAGTATCAATGGCAGAAAAGAAATACTCATGTAGCCAAGTATATCGAAGATAAACGAAAGTTTGATTCCATGAACAAGAACGAATTCAGTTAGACGTAAGGCCTGAAACATTAATAATATCGAAATAAAAACAAGCACGCCTAATAAAAAGCTAGGAAGCATTTCAGTGAATAAGTAATAAAAAACTCGTTTTGATTTCCACATCCAGTATAGATTAAATAATTTATTTGCGTACGTCATCGAACAGATTCTAGAATAGACCTATGGATAGAGTTTTACTTGTAACATCGGATCAAACATTTTCTTCGCATATTGAAAAGACCGTGAACCAAATCGGTCTTGATGTCTCTGTGTGTATGCATGAAACAGAATTGTATGATTTTTTGAATGAATTTAAACCCAGTATTGTTGTGGTCAAAGGTGACAATCAGGATATTTCTTCTTTAGCGGTAGGCAAAGTGCTGCGTGACCGAAAATATGATGGTCGTGTGATTTTGATTTTAGATAAAGACCAAAAGGTCAATCCGGATGATCTAAATCAAGTTAAAATGGATTTTTTGCTTTTTGAACCGGTCGGGGCTATCAAGGTGATCTCTCACATTCTGGATTTGATGACAGAACAGCGTGACGTGATTCGGAATCGACTTTTAAAAATGGTTGATGGCGATAAACAATTCCGTAATAAAGAAGAGTCTTTTTTAGTCAGTTCTGGCAAAAGCTTAAATCAAGAAATCACACATGTTCGTGGTAAAATAAAATCCGATTCTGGTTTTTCGCACATTAAAGGCGGGCAGAGTCACCCTCAGGATCAAGACAAGCACATCAGCTCTATCCCCGATCAGTTAAGTGCTGAGGATTTAGTAACCGCTGGAGACCGTATTAAGAACGAATTAAAGCAGAATGAAGTCGGATTAAGGTCAAAAATAGACAAATACAATCAGGCCATTCAAAATATTGATATTCCATTGAGCACAGGGCATAAAAAAAGGCATACTCATGCTAAGCAAAAAGATTTACGCAAAGAGCATCTAATTGATCCTGGACAAGAAAAGCTAGACAATTTAGATTCTGAACGTAAGAAGTTTGCGAACGCACTCATGAAAAAAGATAAAAGTAAGCAGTAAGTCAGTAATAAGATAAAGGAAGTACACATGGGACAAAACACAGTTGCAGTTACAGATAGTTCTTTTGAAACAGATGTTTTAAAAGCAAACACTCCGGTGCTTGTAGATTTTTGGGCTGAATGGTGTGGGCCTTGTCGTGCGCTAGCTCCTAAATTAGAAGAAGTTGCTGCAGAAATGGCTGGCAAAGTTAAGATTGTAAAAATGAATGTTGATGAAAATCCAGCAACGCCAGGTAAATTTGGTATTCGCGGGATTCCGGCGATGTTGTTATTTAAAAACGGACAACAAGTCGGTGAACTTGTTGGAAATCACCCCAAAGAAAATATTGCGCAATTTATTACGGATAATTCAAAGTAATTATTGATTTTTTTCTAA
>JAYSQO010000083.1:0-3861 GCA_043721535.1 Bdellovibrio sp.
AATGCGTACGCCTCATTGGCTAATGGCGTTTTATATGCATAGGCTTCAAGTTGGTTTTTCAAAGCTGATTTTTTTATTTCAAGTAGAGTAACAGATCCCAAATGAGCACCTGAATCACTTCTTAAAATATAACGTCCATCAGGACTGACCCGCTGATACTGACCAGTGCTTTCATTATTTTCCGATCCATTCTTGGTCATAGCAGCATAAGGAATGTATTCATAAGCTGGGACACATTGATTAGCATTGGCTAATTTTGAAATCACCATTAAAAGTAAAATGACAGTATTTGTGTTAAACATTATTTCAGCTCCGTTGCATACTGATTAATAAGACTTTGAAAATCTTCAGGCGTATTAATTCCAACAATTCTTTTAGAATGAATTTGGCCATTGTTGTAAACTAAAAATGTTGGATAATGTAATGTGGCGTCCCGCATGTAAAGATCAACAGATGCTAATTTGCGCCCCGAAAAATTTTGTTTTTTAGATTTTAAGGCCGCAGTAGCTTCATCGAACGAAACGTCATGAGCTAACAGGGATGTAAATTCAAATTTATTTTTCTGCGCCAATTGAAAATAATCTTCAGAATGATTTACAGAATAAACCATGCGCGGTGACCATATGTACAGAACACCTTTTTTATTCTGCCCTATTAATTTAACAAGATCATTATCAGTAAATGGTTTTGATTTTTTATCAATTTTTCCATCATACATTTTAAATTCGCTGACATTTTCTTCGGCGATCTTGCAGTCTTTATTTTTAAATTTATAAAAGTTTTTAACAGAGCTTTCATAAGTGACTAAATCAATACCTTCTTTGTTTGCTTCAAAGACGACCCAATGGCCTATTTTTTTTGATTCTATTTTATAAGCCTTGTTAGCGTAGCTGCTAGAATCTGCTTGCTTCCATTTGGCGTCAGCTGCGAAATCAAATTTGGCTAATATCTTTTCTATTTGTGGACTGCACTTGATTGGTTCTGGCCAGTTAAGTGCAAAACTACTTTGGCTGAAAAACTGAATAGCCAACCCCACTATTAAGATATACGGCATAGCACCTGACATATTAACCCCGCTTCATCTATCTATGTTAATGGCTGGGTTTACCTTATAGAAGTCCAGTTATTACCTATTAAAAAATAGCCATATCCCACTTGATTTTTACACACATAAAGTCTATTCAAAGCCTATGATAACAAAAACAATCACTGTAGTTGGTGCTGGGTTAGCAGGCAGCGAGTGTGCTTTGCAATTAGCTGACAAAGGTTATCAAGTTCACTTGATCGAAATGCGATCTATTCAGCTTACCCCAGCGCACAAAACTGAAAAATTTGCTGAATTAGTTTGTTCAAATTCTTTTGGTAGCATGGCTGAAGTTTCTGGCCCTGGACAATTAAAGTGGGAAGCTGAAAAAAGAAATTCCTATATTTTAGATTTAGCTAAAAAAGCGTCTGTTCCCGCAGGACAGGCTTTAGGGATTGATCGCGAATTATTTTCACAAGCAGTCACCGACAAAGTTAAATCTCATCCGAACATTGTGATTAAAAATGAAATTGTTAAATCCATCAATGATATTCCAAGGCCTGCTGTCATTGCAACTGGTCCATTGACTGACGAGCCTTTGGCCCAAAGTTTACAAAAACATTTCGGTGATGAATTTCTTTATTTTTTTGATGCGATTGCGCCTATTATTGATGCGGATTCAATCAATACTGAAATTGCGTGGAAAGCTGATCGCTACGGCAAAGGAACAGATGATTATTACAACTGCCCTTTGAACAAAGAACAGTACATAGCCTTTGTGACTGAAATTCAAAACGCACGAAAAATTGAACCAAAACATTTTGAAACCACAGATTTTTTTGAAGGCTGCATGCCGATCGAAACAATGGTTGAACGTGGCCCACAAACTTTAAGATTCGGCCCGATGAAACCTGTGGGACTTGATGATCCGCGAACTGGGCGCTATCCGTACGCAGTAGTACAACTGCGACAAGATAATAAAGAAGCCACAGCCTTCAATATGGTTGGCTTTCAAACCCGTATGGCTTACGGCGAACAGACCCGCATTTTTAAAATGATTCCTGGGTTAGAAAATGCTGAGTTTTTAAAATTAGGCAGCATTCATCGTAATATGTTTATCAATAGTCCTAAAAGACTTAATAAAGATCTTTCAAGTCGAAAAGATCCCTGGTTATTTTTTGCCGGACAGATCACTGGCGTCGAAGGCTATTTCGAATCAACGTGTATCGGATTACTTGTCGCTGATTTTATAGATCAAAAATTAATGGATAAAACATTTAGTCCACCACCACGCGCCAGTGCCATGGGTTCTTTATTAGAAGCCATTACAGATCCTTACAAAGCAGGTCAGTTTCAACCGACCAATATTAATTTTGGGTTATTGCCACCGCTGACTGAAAATGATCTGACTGAAGAGCAACAAAAAACAATTCGCAATGATAAGAAGCTTAAAAAAACCCTACAAATAGAAAAAGCCCAGAAAGCATTTGCTTTGTGGGCTTTACGAAACTAAATATTTATTAATTCCTACAAAACTTTAAATTCTCCATCAAATTCATTTGATAAATCATTTAGATCTCTGTTTGTATTTGGACCAGTTGCAGGATCTATCATGTCGATACTGTTAAATTCTCCTCTGAAATTAAGTAATTTTTTAGTCACGTTAGTCGCATTAGCACCAATGCTATCAACAGCGCCTAATATTCGCGCAACACGTTCAGCAGAAAAGCGTGGTGATTGAACTTTTGTAGCCTTGATCGGAAAGTTTGGATTTTCAGGGCAATTTGTAGCTTTCTTATCCCAACGACAGATCATAACACCTAAAATATAATCGTTCTCTTCTTTGATCTGAGCCGATGTTAAGTTGGCGTAGAATTTATTCATATGATCAGTTTTGCTACGGTCATTGATTAGGCTGTCCACGAATTGAATGTAGTCTTTATTAAATTCATGAGCATTTCTTATAAAGATCGCATTATTCGTATCCATGTAATACGAACGTGTATCTGCGTTCGCTGAACCGACAATCACATCATCAGCTAAGACTGATAATTTTGTATGAAGTGAAATCCCTTTACCTAATGCAGCTGCTTTATATTCATAGTAATCAAGAGTCGGGAACCAACGTTTAAATGCTGAATTACCAGTATTTGAACGGTTAGCATTATGTGTATATTCTGCTGCCATTAAGCCATTATAATGTTTAATTAATTCTTGCAATTGATATCTGGCAAAAATGTTAATCACATTTAAATCAGTTGTTGCAAATGAATTTGTTAACAAAGTGATTTTAACACCTGAACAATCACCATAATCACCGTTTAACATTTTCGCAATCTTATGAACTAAACCTGATGGCATAAATAAATAAGCTGTGTGTAATATGACTCGTTTTTCTTTTCCTGTTTGTTGGCTGACTTTACATGCGTTTTCTAAACCACGATACCATAATTGGTGAATATTTTTATTGAACTTAGATTCTGCACCAATTCTTGAACCAACAACACGTTGGGCTTGTGCTGCCTTAACATTGAAAGATGTATTTTCAACGTAATACATTTGTGCAGTTCTTAAGTCATTTGACGATAGCTGGTTAATATTTGCTCTGTAATCAGCGCCTTTCCAGTTATCACGATAATTCTTCTTTTTTGAATTTGCATAATTTTTTTCATAGTTTGCTTTACGTTCAGTCATTTCATTTTTTGCGTTAGCTATACGAGTTTTAGAATCAACATAATTAGGGTTCTTCTCAGTTGATGGTGGAATGCTTTGTGTCATGAATGGATAAAAGGGATCCAATCAAATTCAAGAACTTCTTAGAATTTTAGTTACGAAGC
>JAYSQO010000084.1:0-25897 GCA_043721535.1 Bdellovibrio sp.
TTGTGTGGCATCAAAACTCCATGATGACGGGCAGTTGGTGCAAGTTGTGTAATCGGCATCAACGATATAAAAAGTTGTAGGCCCGCGCTGTTCAATGAAGCTTCCTTGAAAACGAACATTGCTGGATTGAACATAACCATTAATAATGACTGATTGATTCGCAAAATAATCAAAACTAATTTCATCACCGCCAATTTCATATTCGGGGCTACGGATTTGCACATGGCCTTTAAAGTTGGCTTGTTTTTTTTTCAGATTGATGTCAACGCGATCAGCTTTGAAATATTGATTTTGATAAATGATTTGCACGTCGCCATCAACAGTCACAAGACCTTGTTCGTAGTCGCGCGTTAAGTTGTTAGCTGTAATTGTAAAACCAGCGACTTTGGCCTGATTTACTGTGGGTTCAGCAAAGGCTGGACTTAGTCCTGATAGGCTAAAAACAAACAAAAATAAAAGTAGATTAAACACGTTGTGAATCACTTCATAAAGTCTAAAAAGTTTAATTATAAATGTCACTTCAAGACTAGAGTCTATTAACTTTTTTTACAGTCTGTCGAAAAGGTGTAATGAGGTGTTCATGGAAGCTAAGTTTTATGAAGTGGGTCACATTACTGTGGTTGAAGTTGTCGGGCGAATTGAACCAGATCAGAACAAGCCGTTCAGAGATGTTTGTGAAAAAAAATTAAAGCATAAGGATGTGGTTTTTTGCTTAGAAAAGCTGTCTTTTACAGCATCTGCAAATATTACGACATTTTTTGAATCAATAAACACTATTCCAAAAGCAAAAGTTGTAGGCCTTAGCACAGATTTTCATAAAATCTTAGAACTTAGAGGCTTAGCTATTAATACTTTTTTAACTTTGTCTGAAGCTATTGATCCAAAGAACTTTTTAGATTTAAAGACAAGTTAGTATTTAATTTTTCAAGCATACGTAATCTCAACTGTAACTCTTCGGACTCGCTTAATTTCTTAGCGAGTTGATTTCTTGTTGATTCTAGGACTAAATTCGTCTGATCAACTTCAGTCTGCACTTGCGTCAAAGAATTTCTCATTTCACTCATTTGCGTATTTAGGGTCGTTATTTGATTCTGGTGATCTGATTCTCTGATTTTAGCTGCATTCAAGTCTTGCAACATTTCATCATGAGCCCGTTTAATGCGAATCAACTCATTATCTAAGTAGTGTTTTGTTTCCGTCAATTTCTTCATTCGTAAATTTTCATTTTGGATATCCAAAACTTTTTGCTGGTGCTCAACGATTTCTTTAGAAAGAAAATGAATTTGTTCTTCATAACTACCGATTAAAGCTGTTTTTTCTGCTTCGAAACGTTTTGCTTTTAATTCAAGATCTTGGGCCAATCCTGTTGATTGTAGTTCAAATGAAGCCAAAGCTTTATTGTTTTGCTGAATTGTATTTAAAAGCTGAATATTTTCAGCCGCTAACTGCTCGGATTTTGTCTTTAAATTTTCAACGTAGGGCTTAATAATGTTTTTCACTTTAAGATGAAATTTAGATAATCTTTGTAAATCATTTTTTTGCGCCGCACAGATTTTATCATAGTTTTCAGTTTTAGTTGAAAGGGTTCTATTTTCAGTCTCTAGTTCTTCGTTATAAGTGGCTATTTTGATATTTTTTTCTGATGTCATAGTGAATTCATCTGAAAGGGTTTTATTTTCAAAATACAGCTGATTTTTTTCTTGAATCAATTTTTGGTTTTCAGCTTCATACAAAAGCAATTTTTTATAATTAATATTTAGTTTGTTTTGCAAAGCTTCAATTTGTGCGACAAGCTCTTGCAGCACTAGTGAAGACTTTGTTGTCTGTGCATCAATCGGATGATGAGTATTTTGATCATCCGAAGTTTGATCTGATTTAAAAGTTCTATCTTGATCTCTATGAATAATGTCTAAATGCTTAAGTTCAAAATCCATAACTTCCTCCTGAAGTAGCTGTAATCACACTGTCTAATAGTCTCATGACTGGACTAGACTAGAAATAGGTAAGACTCAGTTTAAATCGAAAACTAGACCTAGATCTGGCTTGCGGCCTGCAGATATGTAGCCGATAAGTCCTTATATGGGCGCCTTACAATCGAGCAGTAAACGTATAATGAGTGAACTTGATATCAGTGATCTGGGCGCACCAGACACGGTAAGATACAATGTTTTGACACTTGTTATTAACGAAGAATATGACCGAGCTATTAAATATCTGAAAGATTACGCCCAATTGGATTCAGCTTATCCAAATTTCAAAGACAAAATTGAGCGCTATATTCGTCACGCTATTGATCTTGTTTTTGCAATACGAAATAAACGCAATTTTCCAGGCATGAGCTTACTCACGCGCAGTAAGCAGAACGAAATGCGTGAACGGGTTCGCGAACATTTTCAAGAATTAAAAATGGTGATGCGAAAAGTTGAGGCCAGCCAAGAAGAGCTGCGTATTATTGATATAAAATCAACCACAATACTAGTTAAAGCACTGTGGTTTTCTGTTGTGATCGTGTTTGTTTCATCAATCATTATTGAAGTTGTACAAGGTGTTGGTCACTCGTTTGTTGAAGTCACAAGTGATTATGTCGATGTTTTTACCGAAATCGTATTTAATTATTTAGGTCTTAAATAATTAGGCACTTATCAAATAATTATAACCAAAACTTAAGAACACCACTCACTGTTGTGCTATCAGCATTATCACCTTCATAAATAATATACTTAGCTAAAGCACCTAAGCTTACACCTGTGTCTTTAACTTCTCCAACTTGAATATCAAATCCTAAAAGCGGGGCTGCGATCAGTGTGTTTACGCCATCATTAGAAGATGCTCCGGCGGCTAATCCAATGTAACTATTTCGAATAACAGGTATATCGCCGCCAAAATTATAAGTTCCCTTAGCCATTAATTCATCTCGTTGTTCATTGTCATAATTTGAATTCTCGAACGTCGTGTGACTATACATTAAACCTATTCCGTAGGGGATATAGACTTGATAGCCAATGTCGAATCCGAATTCTGCTCCTGTCCTATTAGAGCCCTCAGGGGTATTAGATCCAGCTTGCAAACCGATATGTGGTTTATACTCTGATGTTTCAGTCACAGCTCTAGGTTGCACAAGAGCTGTGTTTTTAGTTTCTTCTGACATGGCAGTTGGCACAACTGCCAATGTGGTTCCAAAGATAAGCGCAGTGAGTAGACTATTGTTTTTTTTCATATGATTCTCTTTTCATTGAGTTAAAATTTTTTGTAGCTCAAATAGCCAATGTGCAAGCGACAGACCAATCAACAAATTGGCCTGTGTGAGATTTGTAGAGATTATAATTAGGAGATTGTCTAAACTTCCCCGAAACATCGGGGAGAAAAGGGACTTATAAAGAATTAATTGCCGTTTTTAAAACTTCAATAAACTGGCCGTAATCCAATTTTTTATTATTTAAGAAAATTGTCGGTGTACCTGAAATCTGGGCAGTACTGCCTTCAGCAGCTATAGATTTAATTTCAGCGTACGTAGCCTCAGATATAGAGCAAGCTTTAAGTTCCTCGCTGTTCATACTGAATTGACTAGAGATTTCAGCTACAAAAACACTTAAATCAGAAACTTGAAACAACGATTCTTGGTTTTCAAATAAACTGTCATGAACATTCCAGCCTTTTTGAAAAAGCTTTTCTGCACAAAGAACTAATCCTGCCATTTGACAGCGCGAACCATCGCCTCTTTGGGTGACACTGTTATTACAAAGACCGTCCAACGGAAATGGTTTGAAAATCAATTTTACATTTTGAGTATTGCTAATAAAAGTTTTCAATGTTTGTGATGCAGACTTACAGTGTGAACATTTAAAATCAGCGAACTCGACTAATGTTGCTTTTGGTGAATTCAATTGGCCTTTCATGATCCCACGGCTTTCATCAAAAGACTGTGGTTTTGCAGCTTTCCATAAAGCAATTTTTTCTGGAACAACTTTGTCTAGTTCTGCTAAGCCGTATGAATTTTTAATTGAACCCGAAATAAACCAAGCTAAAATAGGAGCAAACAACAAAGCACCAATAAAGTTCTTTTCACTTACTATTGATCCTACTGAAAAACGCCATGGAGTTTTAGTACTCATAACTAAATACGATATGATAAATGACAAAATATAGCCAGCTATGCAAAAAGGACAAAAAACTTTAAGATCAAAAACAGAAATGGCAAGTAGTACAACTGAGTACAATGATGAAAATGTGGTGATAATTTTAACTAAAGATGTGTGTTCATCACTTTCTTCAAACCAGCCCCATTTTAAAAATAAAAATTGAAGAAACATGATGATAGCGTAACTAAGTCCTAACGCTGCAATCGGGATAGATAGAATCTCAGAGTAGCGACTAAGGGCTGCAGTGTCACAATTGATAGTTTGGCTAACTTTACAGATTGAATCACCAGTTAAACCCACTTTTGTCATATAATGGTGAAAAGTCAGATAAGCAAATACCGCAATCGAAAGTCCATAAGAAATAAGCAATTTGTTTAATTTGTTTGTCATAACACTATCTTTTTATGAATAGTCATTGAAATCAAGCAATGATTTATTAATATAATGCAATGTCGCCATTAAACAAAAAAAAAGCTCAGTATCAGTATTACCAAAAAATTAGAGAACGAACTGAGACTTTACTTGGGTCAAGATCGACCACACTTAAAAAATACGAAAAAAAATATGACCAGGAATTATTAAAGTCGAAATGGCAAGTCGGGGACAAGGCTGAATTTTTTAATTGTTTGAAAAAACATGAAATTATTTTGTTTGGTGACTTTCATGCCCAAGCCCAATCGACTCGGTCATTTTTAAGAATATCGCGAAAACTAGGGGCAAGTCATATTTGTTTAGCCTTAGAATCTATTCCATCGGAATGCCAATCAGTACTTGATCAATATGTTCAGGGTGATCTGACAGAAAAAGATTTTTTAAGAAAAATCGAATGGAAAAAAAACTGGGGATTCCCTTGGGAATACACAAGGCCACTTTTAAAATGGGCTATACAACATCAAGTTCCTGTTGTGGCGCTCAACACAATGAGGCAAAAAAAATTAAGTGATCGCGATCTGCATGCAGCACAGCTCATTTTGAAAGCTAAAAAAACATATCCTGAACGTCAAATTTTAGTTCAATTTGGTGATTTTCATTTAGCCGAAGCTCACTTACCTAAAACATTGAAAAAAATAAATAGAAAAATCACTTTAATGACAGTTTTACAAAGTCCAGAAGAATTATTTTTTAAAGTACTCAGTAAAAAAAACGATTTGAGCCAAATTGATTTCATTAAATTAAGTGGTTCCCGCTGGGCTATTATGTCAGTGGTGCCATGGGTGAAGTGGCAAGATTATTTGCTATTTCTAGAAAGTGGCAAAGATAAAAAAATTGATATCGATGACTTTGATATGACTGATCACGTCGCGCAGGCTGTACAAGTCATCAGTGAAGCTTTGCAAAAAAATGTTCAGACCAGTGCTTTAAGTATTTACACCGTCACTGATGATCAGATTTTTGATCAAGTCGGTCTTTTGCCTCAGTCAAGTCGGGTGTTTTACAAACAACAAATGATTTCAGGTCAGTCATTTTATAGTCATGAACTACAATCAGGCTTTGTTGCTAGAACATCGATGAATCATATATCACGGGTTGCAGCCCAGTATTATTTGTATAAAAAAGGACTGTATTTAAAAACTCAAGTACAGTTTAAAAAGGATTTCACTAAAATGATTTGGTATGAAATGCTTGTTTATTTTTTAACTAAAATAATTAATCCGAAAAGAAAAGCTAATACTTTAGAGGATATTCGTGATGCGATTAAATCAGAAAATTTTATTGATTTAGGCAAAGAAGCTTTAGTCTTATCTATTGAACAAAAATTCAATGAATTAAAATATGTCACTACGGGCTTGGTCAGCACAGGTAAAACTCAACGTAAAGCTATCTTAAATAAACGCAGTTACGTCACGGCAGCGCAAATTTTAGGGGGCATGTTGGGTGAAAAAGTGTATGTCGCATTTCAGCGAAAAATTCTAAAATGGCCAGAACAAGAAAACTTCTTATTTCAGAATTTAGACCAGCAGCACTTTGATAAAAAGTACTATGAATACATTGAAATTATTGATGCATGGCCAGTGTCTATGAAAAGTAAATTTGACCGATTTTAGTTGCTATAGTGGTTTATTTGTCGACTAAAGTTTTAAAATCTTTGCCAGGTTTAAAGCGGGGAATTGAACACTCAGGAATTTTATGAGTTTCACCGGTTTTTGGATTACGACCAGTTTTAGCTTTGCGGGATTGTTTAAGAAAAGAACCGAAACCAACTAATTTGACTTCTTCACCCTTAGACACGGTTCTTTGAATAACATCAAGTGTTGTATTCAAAAGTGTCTCAACTTGAGACTTCGTTAAGTTTGTTTTCGTCGATACAGCATGGATCAATTCGGATTTATTCATTCATTAACCTCAGAAGAAATTTAAGCTATTACTGACTATCCACGACGTCATCTTTTTTTGCATGACATTAAACAATTTCTTAACTTTGGTCTGCATTTTGCCGAAGAATTAAGTATGAGACGCAGTTACCAATACCTTATTTTGTGTTTATGTCTATTTTTTGCACTCTCGTCATTTTATATTTGTTTTGACATTTATATCAACGGCTCAGAGTTCGACAAAAGAAAAATAGAATTCTTGTCAAAAAAATTAGAATTAAAAGATCTCGAAGTTCAATTAGTGAAAATTCAGTCATTCGATGGTCGCCAGCAAACACGAGGTTTAGCTTCAGTTCCCAGTGTAGATATAGACACGTCAAAATATTACTTTACACAGATTAAAACATTGAAAAAAAATAATAATCCAATTGAGGCGCTACGAATTGCTGAACTGATTAAAAGCACATCATCCGACTCAAATACATTAGCTCGTGCAGAGTATGAAAAAATGGCGCTTCAATGTCGCGACTACAAAGTAAATGTAGAATGTATGAAAAGTGTTGATTATTTGATTTCACAATTTCCAGACACAGAGTGGACGGGCTACAGTTTAGTTTGGTTAGCAAAAACTTACAAAAAAGCACGCAGACAAACCGATTTTAAAGAAATTGTAGGCCTTATTAAAACTGATTTTAAGCACTACCCTCAAGTTAAAAAGTACGCGCAAAGCTTAACAGCTGAATAGGGACGGAATAAGTGATGTTTCAATTCAAACGATTAGTTTTTATTTTTTTAACTGTTTTGTTTCAAGTAGCTGTAGGGTATTCATACCCTTTGACGATGCCTGAGAATTGCTTGCAAAATCAAAAAACACCCTGTCTTGTTAAATTTCAAAAAAATGAAAAATTAGATTATAAAAATATCAATATAGTAGCGCCCCAAGAGTCTGTGTTGAATATCACAAACTTTAAGACGATGACCCTAGGGCTCAGTCACGGACGCCTTATTGTTGATTTTAAAAAGCCAGAGGCTAGCCTTCAGATTGCAAATTTGATATTTAATGATGGCCCTATGTACTTAGAGCGTCATGGAAACAAAACAATTGTCATTAGTGGTGAGACTTATGCACGCATAGAATTGATTGAAGACCATCAAGACAAAGCTGATCCCAAAGTTAAAACATCAGTGATGGATAAAATAGCTTTTATCGAACATCTTTCAAAATATTATTCAAAAAAACAAGATTTTAAAACGGTCTTGCGTCTGGTTTTTCCGATTTATTTAGCGACTCATCAAGCTGAAGTCGAACATCAGAAGAAACAACTGCAACGTTCGATTGCGTCAGTTGAATATCGCGAAGAGCAAGAGCGATTAAAACAAGCAGATATAAAAGCCGAGCAAAAAAAGAATAGAGATCTATTTTTTCAGAGGACTTTTAAGCAATAACAATTTATGCTGATGTTATGTTAGCAAATCGTCGTGCAAAAATAGTCGCAACAATTGGTCCAGCCACAAAAGATGAACGCAATATCGTGAAAGCCATACAGGCAGGAATGAATGTGGCGCGTTTAAATTTCAGCCATGGGACCCATGAAGAACATGAAGAAGTGATAAAAATTATTCGTCGAAAATCGATTGAACTACGAGCGCCTGTGACGATTCTTCAAGATCTACAAGGGCCTAAGGTTCGTGTCGGACTTTTTGAAAAAGGATCGATCACGCTGACTGAAAATGAAATCGTGACTGTTACGATCGAAGATGTCTTGGGTAAAGAAGGTCTTATTCCTAGTGATTTTAAAGAGCTTTGTAAAGCTGCAAAAAAAGGAAATCGAATTCTTATTGATGACGGTCTGATTGAGTTAGAAGTCACTGAAGTTGGTGAAAAAGCACTAAGAGCACGTGTTATCTACGGTGGGTTACTTAAAAATCGTAAAGGCATGAATTTACCAGGAGTAAACCTTCCGGTTGAGCCAATGACTGATAAAGATAAAAAAGATTTAGAATTCGGCTTAGCAAATGGTGTAGATTATGTCGCTTTAAGTTTTGTTAGATACGGTCGTGATATCAGACAACTTCGTGAAATGATCGACGCTAAAGGTTCGCAGGCGAAAATTGTGGCTAAAATTGAAATGCTCGAAGCTTTAGATAACTTAGAAGAAATTATTCGCTTAAGTGATGTGGTGATGGTGGCCCGTGGGGACTTAGCTGTTGAAATCGGTCAGTCAAGATTGCCAAGTTGTCAAAAAAGAATTATTTCAATGTGTAACCAAATGGGTAAACCTGTCATTACAGCGACACAAATGCTGGATTCAATGGTAGAAAATCCACGTCCGACACGTGCCGAAATCACAGATATTGCAAACGCTGTTTTAGATGGGACTGATGCTTTAATGTTATCTGCAGAAAGTGCTTCAGGAAAATACCCTTTTAAATCAATCAGAACTATGCATGAAATTATTCTTGAAGTTGAAAAGAATGAAGAAAATTATTATAAAATTTCTTTAGAACATGAATTACTAAGTACTCCGGCATCAATCGCTGCTAGTTCGGCACTATGTGCACTAAAACTAAATGCATCGGCCATTGTTTGTTTAACTACATCAGGACGAACCGCGCAGATTATTTCAAGCTTTAGACCGAAAGCTCAAATTGTTGCGATTACAACAGATATCGAAGTTTTAAATCGTTTAGAAATTTTATGGGGTCTGCAAACTTTAGCTTTAAATCAATACACTTCGTTTAAAGAAATTATTGCTCAAGTCGAAAAACTATTGATCGAAAACGGCTTAGCTAAAACGGGTGATAAAATTATATTTACTTTAGGTCAGCCAGTCGCTGATAAAGGTAAAACAAATTCATTACACGTGCACACATTGGGCGGCGAAGAATTTGTGAAATTAAAACCAGATTATTTACCTTTAAGATTCAGTCCGTTAAAAGATATTTAAAACCAATAATGAACTAAAAAACCATCGCTTTACAATCTGGGGCAATTTTAATTTTACCTTCAGTGGCTTTAACAACTTGATCTGGCGTCATATCCGGAGCGTACTCACGAAGTACAAAACCATCGTTTGTAATATCAATCACACCGTAATCTGAAACAATTTTTTTAATACAACGAACACCAGTTAGCGGTAATGTGCATTTTGTTCTTAATTTAGAATTTCCCTCTTTGTCAGCATGTTGCATGGCTACAATCACATTTTTGGCTCCTGCGACTAAATCCATAGCTCCGCCCATGCCTTTGACCATTTTTCCGGGAACCATCCAATTAGCAATAGATCCAACTTCATCAACTTCCATTGCACCAAGAACTGTTAAATCAATGTGTCCACCACGAATCATCGCAAAACTATCAGCTGAACTAAAAAAACTTGCGCCTGATGCTGTCGTGATTGTCTGTTTGCCAGCATTAATTAAATCAGCATCTTCTTGGCCTTCGAAGGGGAAAGGTCCCATTCCCAAAAGACCATTCTCGCTTTGTAGCATAACTGTTTTCGATGATGGAATATAGTTCGCAACTAATGTAGGAATTCCAATTCCTAAATTAACGGTGAAGCCGTCTTGAACTTCCTGGGCAATTCGCTGGGCAATTTGTTCGCGTGTTAATGGCATATAAATTATCCTTTTCTAACAGTGCGTTGTTCAATACGTTTTTCGTAATTTTGGCCTTGAAAAATTCTTTGAATGTAAACACCGGGTGTATGTATTTGATCAGGGTCTAATGTGCCAACTTCAACAAGTTCTTCAACTTCGGCCACAGTGATTTTCCCAGCAGTTGCAATCATCGGATTAAAATTTCTGGCTGTTTTTCTAAAAATAAGATTTCCGAATTTATCACCTTTCCAAGCTTTGACAAAAGCGAAATCGCCGGTGATGCCTTTTTCAAGAACAAATTCACGATCATCAAATTTTCTAATTTCTTTTCCGTCTGCGATTTTTGTTCCTACACCAGTCGGAGTATAAAAAGCGGGGATACCTGCGCCGCCAGCGCGAAGACGTTCAGCTAATGTGCCTTGCGGACAAAATTCTAATTCTAATTCACCAGACATAAATTGTTTTTCAAACGTGGCATTTTCACCGACGTAGCTAGAAACCATTTTTTTAATTTGACGAGTTTTTAAAAGTAATCCTAAACCAAAGTCATCAACACCGGCATTATTAGACACGCAGGTAATATTTTTAACCCCAGAATCGCGTAAAGCAGCAATGCAGTTTTCAGGAATACCACATAGGCCGAAGCCACCCACTAAATAGGTCATGCCATCTTTTACGCCATTCAGGGCTTCAGTTGCATTTTTATAAACTTTTTTCGACATATCTATTAAACTTTCTCAATCACGACAGAAACGGCTTCACCGCCACCAATACATAACGTGGCTAGGCCACGACGCGCATTGCGCGAATGAAGTGAATGAATCAACGTTGTGAATATTCGAGCACCGCTGGCACCAATAGGATGACCAATAGCAATTGCTCCACCATGAACATTTATTTTTTCCATTGGAATTTCCAATGATTTTTGTGCAGCCATTGTGACATTCGCAAAAGCCTCATTGATTTCAAATAAATCAATATCGCTTATTTTTAACGACGCCATTTCTAAAGATTTTTTAATAGCCCCCACAGGCGCTGTTGTAAAATATTTTGGATCTTGTGCAAAAGTGCCATAAGAAACAATTTTAGCTAAGGGTTTTAAATTTCTTCTTTTGGCCTCAGATTCTGACATCAAAACTAATGCGGCCGCGCCGTCATTAATTTTTGAAGCATTCGCTGCTGTGATGGTTCCGTCTTTTTCAAAAGCGGGTTTTAGCCCTGGCATTTTATCAAACATGGCCTTTGTAGGCTCTTCATCAACTGAAACTGTAAGTGGGCCTTTTTTACTTTCGATGACAACATCAGTGATTTCTGATTTAAATAATCCAGCGGCTTGGGCAGCATGCGCTTTTTTATAAGATTCAATTGCAAATTGATCTTGGGCTTCGCGTGTGAAAGAAAATTCACGAGAACAAATTTCGGCGGCATTTCCCATATGAAAATTATTATACGGATCCCACAAACCATCTTTAATCATTGAATCCACCATCTGCACTGAGCCCATGCGATAGCCACCGCGTGAATTTTCTAATAAATGTGGAGCCATCGACATATTTTCTTGCCCGCCAGCGATCACAATTTTTGCATTTCCTAAACGGATTGAATCTGAACCTAACATCACAGCCTTTAATCCTGATCCACAGACTTTATTAATCGTTAAACAGTGTGCTGAATTTGAAATTCCTGCAAAAATGGCAGCTTGCCTGGCAGGGGCTTGGCCCACGCCAGCTGTTAATACTTCACCCATGATGACTTCTTCGATGTCAGTGAATTTAATTTGAGCTTTTTCGACAGCGGCTTTAATCGCGATTGAACCTAATTTTGGCGCAGCGATTGTTGAAAGCTGACCTTGAAAACTACCAACTGGCGTTCTTTGAGCAGAAATGATAACTACATTTTCCATAATTGAGGCTCCTTTTGAAAAATAACTTTAACATGAAAAAAAAAGGATTCAATGAAAGCTGTTGACAGCATCTACGATATATCGCAACGCTATTTCTGACTCTAACAGAGATAGGGTGGAACAAACATGGTAAAAGCTAAAAACAAAGCAAAAGAGAAGAAAATCGTGAAGAAAACAGCTAAAAAAGTAGCAAAACCTGCTGCTAAGTCAAAACCGTCTGCTAAAATTATGGTAAAAAAAGTAGCGGCGACAAAATCCGCAGCTAAGAAAGACACAAAAACTGATGTTAAATCGCTTATTAAAAAAGCAACTGCATTAGTTAAGTCAGTTGTTAGCAAAGACGCTAAAACTAGTTCGACATCTGATGTCAAAAAAGATACGAAGGCAATAGCAGCAAAACCTGTTGTGAAACCAACTGCTAAGCCTGTTAAAGTTGATGCTAAATCTAAAAATAAAAATAAAAAAGTCGAGAAAAAAGAAGATTTCGATGATGGTTTAACTTTAGATGATGATTTCGGAGATTCGGAAATTTCTGATTATGAAGACGATTTAAAAAGCGTTGAGGAAATGGATGAAGAAGAAACACTAGAAATATCTGATGATGACGAAGAAGAAGTTAAAGATGAAGAAGTCTATCTAACAGATTCTGAAGGCCGCAGGCTTTGCCGCGTTCGTGACTGTGATCAAGTTTCAAACGTTGAAGGCTATTGCCGTTATCATTACTTATTACTTTGGAAAAAAATTCAAATTCGTAAAGTCATTCTAATTGATGGCAAACTTGAAAAATACGTTGAAGATTTAACATCAAGATACCCTGACAAATTCTTAGAAATGATTAGAAAAGATTTAAAAACTGAAAAAGATTTCTTATCAGTTATTCAAGAACTTGAAATTGATGAATCAGCGATCAATGAACTAGACAATGCTGAAGATGAACAACAATCATTTTCTGATGAAATTCGTGGAATCGGCGATGCACCAACTAGTTTAGATGACGACGGGGATTACTAGATCTTGAAATCTCAGAAAAAAGAACTTATCTATGAAATGGGCCTGTTTATAACAGGCCTTTTTTTATCTGTGCTGATGTTCAAGACTTTGACGATACACACGGACAACACCCAGCTGATGGATAAAGTTGTGAAGTTGGTATTGACCGGCGAATGGACGCATCACGGTAATGCGGCCACAAAAATGGGATCGCTTCCAGGAAGTTTTCTGACTGTGATCACAGCGCTGCCTATGATGTTGTGGTTTAACCCTTATGCAGCCTGTGCCGTAATTTTGTTATTTCATGTGATCAGTTATTTTTTAATGCGCAAAATAGGTGAAAAATTATTCGCTGCAGACTTTAGTCCTTTAATTTTTATTACTCTATTTTGGCTAAACCCGTGGCGGGTTGAACAGTCTGAATTATACAACCCAGGCTATTTATTTTTATTTTCGGCAATTCATATTTATACAGCCTATTTAATGCATCAGAAAAAAAGCTTCTGGGCAACATTTTATCATGTGCTGTGTATCGGCTTTTGTTTTCAAGTGCATTTTTCGGTTTTAATTATCGGACTAAGCAGCTTGTATTTATTCTTAAGAAAAAAAATCAATGTGAATTGGTGGGGTTTTTTAATAGGTGCTGCGATCGTGATCGCATCACTAATCCCGTGGCTACTTGAAAAACTAAGTGGTGGCAATGAATCATTGCAAGCCCAATCAGGAGCTTTTTTAGGACGAAACTTAGTTTTAGTTTATCCAGTGATTAAGTCGATCATTTATTTTTTCAGAATGGGGTCAATGTATTTTGGTCGGCATATTTTTTCAGAAATTCGTTTTGACTGGATCACGACAGAATATATTCGTTTGTCGATTGATTTTGTATTTCACGTTTTAAAATGGATCTTAGCAGCGGGAAGTTTGTATTTTAGCTTTAAATGGCTTGGTCAGTATTTAAGAAATATTGTTCAAATTAAAAATGAAGAAAAATCTTTTCCGCAAATTTATTTTTTAAGTTTATTTTTAGGTTTGATTGGTGCAGCGGCATTATCACCGGTTGAATTTAATCATTGGCATTTAATTTTAGTTTATCCAGCGATTGCACTGTATATGTCGGTCTTTTTCAAGACTTATACAAAGTCAAAAAAATACATTTTACCATCGCTAGCTATTATTTTTATTGTCTGGAATTTATTGGCAGCCCTGGGTAGTCGGTCACATTCGTTTGAAAATGATTATTCACAGGATTTTAAGAAACTCTACGAAATAGAAAAAAAATAGTATTTATATTAGAGGTCTAATGAAGTCGTATAAAACAATCAATACAATTAAAGCACTTTTTGCGCTCACCGTAGTAGTTAGTGTTATTTCTACATTTTTTGGGGTTAGTTTCCTAATTCAATCTCATGATAACGACACATTTGAAATGGCAAGTAAAGTTAAAATTATTATAGAGGATGAATTTAATAAAAATATATTTGGTTTACAGGGAGCAAAAGGTTTTGTGTTGGCGAAAAAATTTGAATTTAGCCAAAGTGATTTTAGAGATTATGCGCAGTCGAGAGATTTTTTTACAAACTTTCCTGCAGCTTTAGGTTTTGGCTTTATTCGGTCCATTAAAAATGGCACAGAATTAAGTATTTACAGAAAAAAAAATGAGAGTTATTTTTCAGTCTATCTGACAACTCATAATCAGATGAGTATGGTTGTAGAAGTTATTGAGCCTCTAGAAGCTAACAAAAAAGCTTTGGGTTTAGATGTATCGTTCGAGTTAAATCGAAAAAATGCAGCCATGCAAGCGGCATTATCGGGAAATGCTATACTGAGTGATCCAATTAATTTAATGAAAAGTGACGCAAATGAAATTGGTTTTATGTTCTTTTTGCCTGTTTATAAAACTAGTTTAACACCAGCGACAGAAGCTGAACGATTAAGTCATTTAATGGGTTGGACTTTTGCTCGGGTCGCGCTTGACGAAAGTATTAATAAAATTTTATCTAAAATATCATTTCAAAGTGAAGTTGAAGTGTCTATAGAGGGTTTAGATCATGTTTTAAAATTTGGAAAAATAGACTGGTTATCAAGACATTCAATATTCAAAATTTCTAAAAGCGTAATTGTTGGAGGCAAAATATGGAAATTAACTCTCAGGCCTAACTCATTTAATTTTTTTGCTAAAATGTTTCTCATTTTAACTTTATTGGTCCTAACTCTTTTTTTAGAGCTATGGATTTATAAAAAAATAGTGTCTGAAATTAGAAAAAGCTCTCTACAGAGCAATAACATAAAAATAAACTGGGCAGACAGTATTATTGAAAATTCAGCTTTAGCCATAATCGCCTCTAATGAACATGGAATAATTTCATTATTTAATCCGGCGGCAGAATCTTTATTAGGATATAAAAAAGCTGAACTAGTTGGTTTAAAAACTCCTGAGGTGTTTCATGATAAAAATGAAATTATTCAAAGAGCGCAGCTGCTTAGTAAAAAAAATAATAGACTAATACAGCCAGGGTTTGATGTTTTTGTAGCGAATGTTAAAAGTGGGGCAAGTGAAGCCCTAGACTGGACATATATCAGTAAAACTGGCGAAAGAGTTCCAGTAAGGCTTACAGTGAACAGGATTAATAATGAAATTGGCGAATGTATTGGTTATTTAGGGATTGTCGTTGATCTTAGAGAAAGTAAAATCATGCAAGAGGTTATAGAGCAGCAAAAACTAATGATGTTTGCTAGTGCAAAAATGATTGCGCTGGGTGAGCTGACAAGTGGTATTGCGCATGAGATTAATACTCCATTAGCTATCATAATAGGTCAATGTGAACTGATGATTGATAAAATGAACTCAAACAAAGCTAATCAATTTGATTTGCAGGCAGACATCAAAAGAATTAAAGATACGGCAGGTCATGTTGCCAGAGTTGTTAAAAGCATGAGGCAAGTTTCGCGTAATTCAACCGAAGATCAACTGACCAAGGTCAGTTTGCGTGAAATCTTGCAAAATGCAATTGATCTGTGTGCAGAAAAATTAAAGAATAGTCATATTAAACTAGATATAATAATTGAAATTGAGCATATGATTAATTGTAGATCATCTGATATATCTCAAGTTTTTCTTAATTTGATAAGTAATTCTATTGATGCATTAAAAAATGAAAAAAATGGTTGGATTAATATAGAAGTAAAAGAAAATGGTGATAAATTGATAATAGATTTTATAGATAGTGGTCTAGGTATAGAGCCCCTTATAGCAGAAAAAATGATGAATCCATTTTTTACAACTAAACCTGTGGGTCAAGGAACAGGTCTTGGTTTAAGCATATCAAAAGCAATAATCGAATCCCATGGTGGTGAGTTAAAATATTTGGAGGCTAGTCAAAATACATGCTTTCAAATCGAACTGCCATTAGAATTAACTTAATTAGTGAGGTTATATGAATAAAAAAATATTAATAGTAGAAGATGACTCAGTTATGAGTCTCGTTTTAGAAGAAATTTTTAAATTTAATGAATGGGAAGTTGAAATTGCTAAAACAGGACTTGAGGCATTGAGCGCTATACCGAAGTATAATCCTGATGTTATTTTATCGGATATAAACATGCCTGACATGGATGGTATTAAAATGTTAGAAAATTTATATAACAATAACAGTTTATTGCCAGTTGTCTTTTTAAGTGGATACCGAGATATAAACAAAATGACGCTGGCCTGGCTATACTGCGCCTATGACTTTTTGGACAAGCCATTTGATAAGAAAAAGCTAATGATGGTCTGTGATGCAGCAGCTGCTTACGGTAAGGATTATGTTATATCCGCGCGACATAGAAGCAAGAAGATTGATTTTAAGTAAAAGTTATTTCTGACTCTTTTCAACCAACAAAAGTCTTTCAGTTGTGACACGCAATTTTTCGCTTAATGTGCGCATAACAATTTTTACCCATTCAGGTAATTTATCCATTTGATCTAGCAGATTCACATAAGGAAGAACCACAACAACAGAATCTTCTACGGCCTTAATAGTGGCTGATCTTGGTTTTAGATCAAACAAAGCCATTTCACCAATCAGTTCGCCTTGATTCACTTCGCTGACTTTGGTGTCGATGCCGTTAATATTTTTAATAATTTCAAACTTACCGGATTTGACAACATACATATTGTCTGGGATTTCACCTTCAAGAAAAACGATTGTCTCTTTTGCGATTTCTCTGATTTCAGCCATATCTAAGGTTTAACTAGATTTTGGCTAGTGTAAATCATCTTTTTTCTTTTTTTTCAGCATTTGGGGTTCGTTTGATATTTGTTCTGCAAATTCGTCAAATTCTTCTTCGGTGGCATCTAAAACATCTGTTGGTCTTTCATCGTCAGAATTTTTTAAGATTGCTTCATCGTCGGTGAGTCCCAGAATTTTATTGGCTTCAGCTTCTAAATTTGGATTTTCAGTCGAATGCTGCACCCAAAGTTTTTTGCCTTCGAATTTAATCTCAGTCCACACGTAGGGGATTTCAATTTCCTCATTGTTTTCGAAATATTCAACGATTAGTCCGGCCAAGGCATCAACAGCTAAACCAATCTGGTCAAAAATTTGATTTTCAACTTTGGTATCGTAATCTATTGAAGCCTCGAAATTCATGAATTTCAGCTCGCCCTTACGATGAAAGCTTATGCGAAGCGTTATTTCTTTTTTATAAATACGGCCATGTGCTGAAAATTCACCCTGACCTTCAGCATATGGCAGAAAATTTTGAGTAAAAACAGTGCTAATCTGTTGTGTCAGCTCTGGGGGGAACGGTGTCCACTTAAGACTGACTTTGTATCGGGGATTCATAGTTATCCTTTCTACATGAATGACGACTAATCATTGACTGATCCGAAGCGGTTTTTTATATCTCGTGAGTTCAGTTTGCACAACTAAATTAAGGATAAAATGGAATCAGATTTAAACTCTCAAAATACACCAGAGATTTCAAGAAATTATATCAACCAAGATATCGGTCTAGGCCGCGGAGTTTATGTTTCAACTTATGGCTGTCAGATGAATGTGAACGACACAGAACGAATGTATTCACTTTTAGAAATGGCTAACTTTGCGCCGGTGGATTCACCTGAAAAAGCTGATTTAATTATTATTAATGCCTGCTCAGTTCGTGAAAAACCAGTTCATAAAGTTTACTCAGAAGTGGGAACATTTAGAAAATTACGTGAAAAAAATCCGAATCTTAAAATTGGTGTCGGTGGCTGCGTTGGCCAACAAGAAAAAGAAAATTTAATCAAAAATCAGCCGATGATTGATTTTGTTTTCGGGACTGACAATATTGACAATCTACCTTTGATGGTGGCTGATGTTTTTAATAAAAGTTTTAATGATAAGACAAAAATCGTGAATGCAAAATTTGCACACAAAGCACCCTATCATGTTGAAACTTTAGTGCGTAATCCCGGTGTGACAACGTTCGTGAATATAACTAAAGGCTGCGATAATTTTTGTACTTTTTGTATTGTTCCGTTTACCCGTGGACGTGAAAAATCACGGCCGCTTTCACATATTTTGATGGACATCAGAACGCTCACTCAAAAAGGTGTTAAAGAAATTACTTTGCTTGGCCAAAATGTGAATTCATACACTTCGGATGATGGATCAGATTTTGCTGATTTACTGAAAAAAGTAGCGACTGATACAGACATTGAACGCATTCGCTATACGACATCTCATCCCAAAGATTTTAATGAAAAATTAATGCATGTGATGGCTGATCACCAAGACAAAATTTGTGAATATGTGCATTTACCATTTCAAAGTGGCAATAGCCGCATTCTAGAATTAATGAATCGCGGTTATACCCGCGAAGAATACATCGCAAAAATTAAACTGATGAAAAAAATTATTCCCAATATGGTGCTATCAACGGATATCATTGTGGGCTTCCCTGGCGAAACCCAAGACGAATTTATGGACACTGTTAGCTTGGTGAACGAAATTGAATTTGAAACTATTTTTGCATTTATGTATTCACCGCGCCCATTTACAAAAGCCGCCAATTTCGAAGGCCACGTTGAAGAAAAAATTAAAAATGAACGTTTAAATTTCTTGTTCGATTCACATGAAAAAATGGCTTTCGAATTAGTTAAAAAATACAATAATCAAACACTACAAGTGCTTGTTGAAAATGTGAACAATCAAGGTAAAGCTTTTGGTCGCAGTACATCTAATAAGTCTGTCTTTTTCATAGGTTCAAAAGATTTGATCGGAAAAACGGTTCCTGTTCGAATTACGCAGGCATTCCCAAACAATATGCGTGGAGAATTAGTTCAATAATGAAAACAGATTTTTTATTCACTAAAATTCAAGAAGATAAATTAAATTTTGACGATAACGATTTAATCGAATTAAAACCATATGGGTTGTCTTTAAATAATGAAACTTCAAGACCATTTTTGCTGCTAAAAGATATTCGTGGTGAGCACACTTTGCCAGTGGGAATTAGCCAAATTGAAGCCGGTGTCGCCATGACACAAACACAACCCAATCAATTAAATTCGACTCCGCACACATTTTTACAAAAGTTAATTGAAAGTTTAGACATCACGATTGAACGCTGTGTGTTTATCGAGATTTCAGGACATCACCAGTTTGTACGTTTATTTATGAAGGGTCATCCTAAGTATCAAAGTTTTAAAGTTCGCGCTGACGAAGCTATGAGTTTGTGTTTACATTTAAAAGTTTCATTTTTTGCTACAAAATCTTTTATTCAAAAATCAAAAGTGATGGCCGCTGATAGCTTTCAAGTGAATGGAGTACTACTTCCGCAAATGGGTATTGTTAATAAAAACGAATTTTTTCACTAAAATATATGAAGTCGCAATTAGTAAAATTAAAAAATCAAAAATTTCCACAAATTGGCAACGACGTTTTTATCGCCGATAATGCCAGAATTATTGGTGATGTGAAAATCGCTGACCACAGTTCTGTATGGTATAATGTAACCATTCGTGGTGATGTGATGCCCGTTGAAATCGGTGCTGAAACTAATATCCAAGATGGTTCAGTTTTACACGGGACTTACGGAAAGTATGGCTGCACAGTGGGTCACCGGGTGACGATTGGGCACTCTGTCATTTTACATGGCTGTCAAATTGGCGACAAAACTCTGATCGGAATGGGCTCGATTGTTATGGACGGGGCCGTCGTGCCTGATCACTGTGTTGTAGGTGCTGGAAGTTTAGTCACTGAAGGCAAAAAATTCGAAGCTTACTCGTTAATTGTCGGTCGTCCAGCGGTTTTTAAGCGAAAATTGACACCGGAAGAGATTCAATTTTTAGATCAGTCAGCAGACAATTATTTACTATATAAAACTTGGTACGAATGATAAATTAAACCCAATTATTTCATCCAATTGGGAGCGGCTCTATGAATCAGATATCAACAAATCAGCTGTCAACAAATCAAAGAGCTTTCGATTTAGCGTTAACTTTTGATGATATTTTATTAGTTCCACAATATTCAGAAATTGTTCCAACAGATGTGATTCCAAAAACATTTTTTGCTAAAGATATTTATTTAAATGCACCGGTTATTTCGGCAGCCATGGATACAGTCACTGAACATCGCATCGCCAGAATTATGGCGCAAAATGGTGGACTGGGAATCATTCACAAAAATTTATCAATTCAAGATCAAGCGTTTCAAACAGAAAAAGTCAAAAAATATGAAAGTGGAATGATTCAAGATCCATTCACTTTATCGCCAGATCATTATGTCAGCGAAGCTTTACAAATTATGGCGAAGTATTCAATCAGTGGCGTACCGATTACGTCGCAAGGAATTCTTGTAGGGATACTCACCAACAGAGATCTGCGTTTTGAAACAAATATTCATCAACCCATTAAAAATTTGATGACTAAAGAAAACTTAGTAACCACGCATGAAGGCACAACATTAGATCAAGCTAAACAAATTCTTCAAAAACATCGCATTGAAAAATTACCAGTCGTCGACCGTGAAGGCCGTTTAAAAGGTTTAATCACAATTAAAGATATTGAAAAAGCTGAAGCTTTTCCTCAAGCCACTAAAGATCAAAAAGGCCGACTTGTTGTTGGTGCAGCAGTCGGTATTGGCAGTGGTAGTGTTGAACGGATTGACGCTCTTGTTGCGGCTCAAACCGATGTGATCTGTGTGGATACAGCGCACGGTCATTCTAAAAATGTCATTGAAACTGTCAAATATATTAAAAATAAATATAAAGATGTCGTTATTGTTGCAGGAAATGTTGTAACTGCTGAAGGCACCGAAGCATTAATTAACGCCGGCGCTGATGTGGTTAAAGTTGGCGTCGGTCCTGGAAGCATTTGCACAACACGTATTGTGGCAGGGGTGGGTATGCCGCAAATTTCTGCTGTGGTAAAATGTTCTGCGGTCGCAAAAAAAATGGGTAAAACAATTATTGCTGATGGTGGAATAAAGTATTCTGGCGATATCACAAAAGTTCTAGCACTGGGTGCCAATACAGTGATGATTGGAAATCTTTTAGCAGGTGCTGAAGAGTCTCCTGGTGAAACAGTTCTTTATCAGGGACGTACGTATAAAGTTTATCGCGGCATGGGTTCAATCGGAGCAATGGCTCAGGGTTCAAAAGACCGCTACGGGCAAATGGACGTTCATGATGAAGAAAAATTAGTTCCTGAAGGTATAGAAGGTAAAGTTCCTTACAAGGGCTCTGCCAGCGGAATCATTCATCAATTAGTCGGTGGACTAAAATCAGGAATGGGTTACTTAGGTGCTAGAAATATTGAAGAGCTACAATTAAAAGCGCAGTTTGTGCAAATCACATCACAAGGACTACGTGAATCCCATGTGCATGATGTCAGTATCACTAAAGAAGCTCCGAATTACCGTTTAGATTAAGACATAGGAAATTATGGCACACGCTAAAATACTTACTAAAATACTTACTAAAATACTTATACTTGATTTCGGATCACAAGTAACCATGCTGATTGCGCGAAGGCTTCGTGAATTGGGTTATTACAGTGAAATTAAAAGTTATGAAACATCAATTGCAGAGATTAAATCTTTCATGCCTTCTGCAGTGATTTTAAGTGGTGGTCCATTTTCGGTTTATGAAAAAAAATCTCCTCAAAAACAAGTGAACGAAATTTTAGAAATTTGCCCAGTTCTTGGAATTTGTTACGGGATGCAATTATTGGCTCACCAAAATGGGGGTGAAGTTAAATCTGCAGATCAGCGTGAATATGGTCTTAAAGAAATTCAGTGGAAAACTCAAATTCCCCACGTGCCGATGAAACATAATGTTTGGATGAGCCATGGTGATGTAGTGACGAAAATCCCCGCTGGTGCTGAATTACTTTGTGAAACAAATACTCACATAGCAGGTTTTAAATCTAAAAAATACTGGGCTTTGCAATATCACCCTGAAGTATCACACACTGAAAATGGCTCTGAAATTTTAAAACAATTTTTACTGCATTTTAATATTCATGCTGATTGGAATGCGCAGTCGTTGCTGAAAAATTGTCAGGATACGATTATAAACACGGTAGGACCTCTTGATCATGTGTTGTGTGCGTTAAGCGGCGGAGTCGATTCAAGTGTGGTGGCGACACTTTTGACTCAAACTTTGGGTGCTGATCGTGTACACTGTGTATTTTTAAATAATGGATTACTTCGTAAAAATGAATTTGAAAGCGTTTTAGCTCAATATAAAAAATATGGTTTAAATGTGATTGGTCTTGATAAATCAAAAGAATTTTTAGCTGCACTTAAGGGTCTGGTTGATCCTGAATTAAAAAGAAAAGCCATTGGTAAAGCTTTTATCGATGTTTTTGATCACACCATTCAATCTGAACTTGCAAAATACAAAGATCAAATTCATTTTCTGGCACAGGGAACTTTGTACCCTGATGTGATTGAAAGTGTTTCAAGTATTGGTGGAAGTGTTACAATTAAGTCTCATCATAATGTGGGTGGTTTACCTGCGCACATGAAATTAAAACTTGTAGAACCGGTCAGGTTTTTATTTAAAGACGAAGTCCGCAGACTGGGTTTAGAAATTGGTCTTTCAAAAGAAATGATTGGGAGACATCCATTCCCAGGCCCTGGTTTAAGTATTCGGGTAATTGGTGAAGTCACTGAGCAAAAATTAAATATTTTAAAAGAAGCAGATGCTATTTTTATTGATGAGTTACGTAAAGCGCATTTGTACAATGAAATTTGGCAAGCGTTCTGTGTGTTGTTGCCAGTACAAACAGTGGGTGTCATGGGTGACGGAAGAACGTACGATTCAGTGTTAGCATTACGAGCTGTAACATCCATTGATGGCATGACAGCAGATTGGTATGAATTCGATGCCAGATTTTTAAAACATGTATCCAACGAAATCACAAATAAAGTTAAAGGCATCAATCGTATTGTTTACGACGTGACATCAAAACCGCCTGCGACGATTGAATGGGAATAATTTAATGTCATTTGCTCATCTTCATGTTCATTCTGAGTATTCGTTATTAGAGGCCGCTTGTCGGGTGAAAGCGATTGCCAAAAAAGCGGCTGAATACGGTATGCCTGCTGTAGCGTTAACAGATTATGGTAACATGTTTGGAGCGATTGAGTTTTACTTTGCTTGCGTTGAAAAAAATGTAAAACCTATTATAGGCCTTGAGGTTTACGTAGCCCCGCAATCAAGACATGATAAAAAACAGGACTCTTCGCAGAAATATTCAGAAATTGCTTTAGGTCCAAGACGTTTAGTCCTTTTAGCACAAAACTTAGATGGTTATAAAAATTTATGTAGGTTATCAACGATTGGCTATCAGGAAGGTTTTTACTGGAAGCCGCGGGTTGATTATGAAGTGCTTCAGCAGTATCAAGAAAATTTAATTTGTTTAAGTGGATCCCAGCGTGGTGAGGTGATAGATACTTTCATCAAAGAAGGTCAAGACGCAGCTATTGTAAAAATTAAAAAACTAAAATCTATTTTTGGTAACAGATTTTATTTAGAAATCTCAAGAACTTTGATAGGCCAGACGCCACAGGCAAAAGACATCGAAGCTTTTTTACTGGCGGCGGCAAAAGAATGTGATGTTCCGCTAGTCGCCACAAACGATGTACACTATGTAAATCAAGAAGACCAAATCGCCCAAGAAGTTTTAGTTTGTATTGGCAGTAATAAAACATTGTCAGATGATCACAGATACAAGCTTGGCAGCTCAGAGTTTTATTTTAAATCTGTTGAAGCCATGAAAAAACTGTTCAGTGATATTCCTGAAGCGATTGAAAACACAGTTAAAATCGCAGATCGTTGCCAAGTTAAATTTAAATTAAAAGATGATGCTGGAAAAAGTATTTATCATTTACCAAGTTTCCCAACGACTGAAGGCCGTACGGTTAAAGAAGAAATTTATTACCGTGCGCACGAAGGCCTCAAAGTTCGCTTTGAAGAGTCAGCCAAAGTAGGTCAATTTATTACAGAAGATAAAAAACCAGAATACATTCAGCGTCTTGATTTTGAATTAGCTGTTATAGATAAAATGGGATTCAACGGCTATTTTTTGATTGTCCAAGACTTTATCAACTGGGCCAAAAATCGTGATATTCCTGTGGGCCCAGGACGGGGGTCAGGGGCTGGATCACTTGTGGCCTATTCGCTTCGGGTCACTGATTTAGATCCGATTCCCCATTTTTTACTTTTCGAGCGATTTTTAAATCCCGAACGCATTTCAATGCCAGATTTCGATATTGATTTTTGTCAGGATAGAAGACAAGAAGTGATTCAGTATGTGACTGAAAAATACGGCTCAGGTTCGGTGTCGCAAATTATCACTTACGGTAAATTACAAACCCGTGCAGCGATTAAAGATGTCGGTCGAGTTTTAGGAATGACATTTGCCGAAGTTGATGTAGTTAGTAAATTAATTCCTGACAAACTAGGAATTACGCTATCTGAATCATTAGAAATGGAACCGCGAATTCGTGAAGCTATGGAGTCTAACCCGACTGTGCAAACGCTGATTGAATTAGCACTTAAAGTTGAAGGTTTAGTTCGAAATGCAGGTATTCACGCAGCCGGAGTTATTATCGCTGATGGAGAACTAACCCAGCATGCGCCAATGTACCGTGGTGCAGATGATGAAAACGTTGTTCAGTATGATATGAAGTATGCTGAAAAAATTGGTTTGATCAAATTCGATTTCTTGGGTTTGAAAACTTTGACTCATATTCATCATGCTTTAAAATTAGTAAAGCAGAATCGTGGATTAGATATTTTAGAAAAAGATATTCCGATAGATGATCCAAAAATTTATGAACTTTTATCACGCGGGGACACAGCGGGGATATTTCAGTTCGAGGGTGAGGGCATCACTGATGCGACCCGAAAAATTAAACCAATGGGTTTTAAAGAAATCACAGCTATAAACGCCTTGTATCGACCGGGTCCAATGGCGAATATTCCTGAATTTACTAAGCGTAAGCATGGTGAATCAAAAGTCGAATATATTTTACCTGAAACAAAACTGATTCTTGAAGACACTTATGGAATCATGGTCTACCAAGAGCAAGTTATGGGTATAGCAGCAACGATTGCGGGTTATAGCTTAGGTGAAGCCGATATGCTTCGTCGCGCGATGGGTAAAAAGATCAAAGAAGAAATGGATCAGCACCGAGCAAGGTTTATGCAAGGGGCACTTGATCGCGGTCATGATAAATTTAAAGCCAATGAATTATTTGATCTCATGTATAAGTTTGCCGACTACGGATTTAATAAATCCCATGCCGCCGCATACTGCGTGATTACGGCACAAACAGCTTGGGTTAAACATTATTATCCCGCAGAATTTTTTGCGGCCCTGTTGTCGACTGAGGTCGGCGACACAGACAAAGTTGTCAAATATGTCAAAGACGCTCAGAAGCGCGGTTTAAAAGTATTACCTCCGCATATTA
>JAYSQO010000085.1:0-25185 GCA_043721535.1 Bdellovibrio sp.
CTTACAAAAAAGATCGTCTACGAGGGCTGTCGATGGCAGAATGGGAAATACTATGGACGTGACCGATACCCCAAAAAGATACTCCAACCCCACTTAAACCCGGAGAAGCCCCGAGCTGACGTCATGTACTGTCACAGTGTCTAACTTTAATACACTCATCATCGATCACAACGAAAATAACCCCTCTAGCCAGTGGCATAGTCCTCGCAAATATCCTACTTGTTAGTTAAAAAACCATTTTGAATGGAAGGAATTTTATGTTCACATTTACATTTAGATCAATCAATACGTTAAGATTTGTGTTTTTTGCTTATCTACTTTTGGTCACACTGTTAGTGACATCTTGCCAAAAATCAAACAGCAGCAACGACAACAATGTTAATGCGCAATGTGTGAATAACCCTTCACTTTGTAATCAAGGCGTTTACCAAGGTGTACCTGGATATTCAGCTTATAACTATGGTTACGGAAACTATGGTTACGGAAATTACGGTTACAACAATGGTTACAGCAACTACGGACCTTTTCACCAAATCAACAATTCTGCTTATTTATGCAACTGCCCTCAGGGTTCAGTTCCGACATACAATTCATACGGTGGTTTAGGCTGCGTACAAAATGGTTATATCGGTGGATACGGATATGCTTATTTAGGTTACGGAGCTAACAACAACCAATGGACAAATATTCCGCAAATCAGCAACGTACAAGGCTATAACAACAATGGCTGCTATAACGGAGTTGTTCAATCATGTATCGTGACTCAAGCCAACACATGTTCAGCTGGATATACTTGCAGACCAACTTCTGGTGGTTCCGCGATTGGACTATGTGTCAATGGAACTCAAACAGGATCAGTCTATCGCTAGTAGCTATCACTAGCTATTTTTCCTCTATAACACGCAATTTTTATTCGATTCATAGCAAAAAATAATTCATAATTCACAGTGGGACTTAGCTTTAACAGGATTTACAACAAAGCTTCCCACTGGAGACATTATGATAGAGCAAACTACAACTACGAGCACGACAAACTTAGCTGCAACGAATCCCCTACTTAAAAATTTCACACACAAAGATCAAGCTGTTCCCTTTGCTGAAATCAAAACAGATGATTATATTCCTGCTTTAGAGTTCGCGATCAAAGAAGCTGAAGGCAATTTAGCAAATATTAAAGCTGAAAAAAATCTAACGTTTGAAAACACAATACTGGCTTTAGAAACATCTTCTGAAAAACTAGATCGTATTTCAGCTGTTTATTTTAATTTGTTTTCCGCTGAAGCTAACGAAGCCCACCAAGCCCTAGCCCAAAAAATTTCACAAATGCTATCGGCTTTTTCTTCAGACGTATCACTCGATCCAGATATCTTTAGCAAAGTTAAATTTATTTATGAAAACCGCCAAAAATTAAACCTTAAAGGCGAAGAGTTAAAATTAACTGAAAAAATGTTTAAAGACTTTTCTAGAAATGGAGCTTTGTTGACTCCTGAAAAAAAAGAACAGCTTCGTAATCTAGATCAAGAGCTTTCAACGTTAAGCCCGCAGTTTTCTGAAAATGTTCTTAAGGCCACAAACGCTTTTGAAATGTGGATCACTGATATTAAAGATCTTGATGGTCTACCAGAAGGTGCAATCGAAGCTGCAGCCTTGGCTTCTGAATCTAAAGGCCAAAAAGGCAAATGGCTTGTGACCTTACATGGGCCTTCGATGATTCCATTTATGACCTATGCGAAAAATCGTTCTTTACGTGAAAAATTATGGAAAGCTTCATCAGCAAAATGTTTTAATGATGCTTTTGATAATCAAAAAACAGTTCTTAAAATTGTTCAACTTAAACATCAACGCGCGCAAATTCTGGGTTCAAAAAATTATGCTGAATATGCTCTTGAAGAAAGAATGGCGCAAAATTCAGAAACAGTTTTTAATTTTTTAGAGAAATTAATTGCTCCGTCATTAGCTGCTGCTAAAAAAGATTTAGACGAAGTCAAAAACTTCAGAAAAGAACTTGAAGACCAAAACGTTAATAGCAAAGACAAAGCTGTACAGGATGAAATCAAACCTTGGGACTTTGCTTTTTACTCTGAAAAATTAAAAGAAAAAAAATATGCTTTTAATGAAGAAGAACTTCGTCCGTATTTCAAACTTGAAAATGTAATCGAAGGTGTTTTTGAACACGCTAGACGCCTATTTGGTTTAACATTTAAATCCGTTGAAGGTATTCCGGTTTACCACCCAGATGTTAAAACCTACGAAGTGTTTGAAGAAGAATCTAAAAAATATATTGGTTTATTTTATATGGATTTTTTTCCGCGTGAAACCAAAAAGGGCGGAGCCTGGATGACCAGCTACCGTGAACAAGGTCTATGGGGTAAAGATATTCAACGACCGCACGTCAGCATCGTTTGTAATTTTACAAAGCCAACTGCAACTAAGCCGTCACTTTTAAGTTACGACGAAGTCAGCACTTTGTTTCATGAATTTGGTCATGCTCTGCATGGTTTGCTATCGCAATGTAAATACAAATCATTATCGGGAACAAACGTGTATTGGGATTTTGTAGAGCTTCCATCACAAATTATGGAAAACTGGATCAAAGAAAAAGAAAGTTTAGATTTATTTGCCAAGCATTATGAAACAGGTGCAACTATTCCAGCTGAACTTGTGGCTAAAATTAAAAAATCAGATCAGTTTCAAACAGGTTGGATGAGTCTTCGTCAGTTGTCATTCGCTTGGTTAGACATGAAATGGTACACCACTGATCCATCACAAATTAAAGATGTTGATTCGTTCGAAGATCAAATCACGGCTAAAACACGCTTATTACCACGTGAAACTGGTCAGAATATGTCATGCAGCTTCAGCCATATTTTTGGTGGAGGCTATTCAGCAGGTTATTATTCTTACAAATGGGCTGAAGTTTTAGACGCTGATGCGTTTGAATACTTTAAAGAAAAAGGTTTGTTTAATAAAGACATTGGTAAAAAATTTAAAGACTCTATTTTAAGTCGCGGTGGCACAGCCCATCCGATGGATTTATTTAAAGAATTCCGCGGACGTGAACCGGATACGACATCGTTACTTAAACGTGATGGCTTGATCTAATAACTTGCTAATGTAGCTTGCAGAGAAATAAATTAAGGAAATAGAATGAAAGAAAAAGTTCTTAAATTGAAAGATCATAAAAAAATAGCTCTGGTTTACCGAATTCATTCACCGGAAGCTGTTCGCATGGCCAAAAAAGTTGTCGAAAAATTAAAAAGTCGAAAGATTCAGGTCTTTACGGCCCCTGAACAAAAACAACTCACTGGTACAAAATTATTGATTAGCTCAAATGAACTTAAAGACATGAGCTTACTGATAGTTTTAGGTGGTGATGGCACATATCTTCGTGCTGTCAGACTTCTTAAAGGTCACCCTGTTCCTATTTTAGGTTTTAATATGGGGTTCCTGGGTTTTTTAACAGCTCATTCGGCTGATAATGTGATGGAATTGATTGATGACAGTTTGAAAAATAAAATGGTCATGCAATCTCGTGCACGCATTCACACGTCGATTAAATTAAAATCAGGTAAGCGTGTAGCATTCGACGCTTTAAATGACGTCGTTATTGAACGGGGTTCATTTTCACAACTGATCAGTACTGCGATTTATTTTGATGATTCATTAGTTAATCAAATCAAAGCCGATGGACTAATTATTTCAACTCCGACTGGATCTACAGCTTATAATTTAGCAGCAGGCGGCCCTGTGCTTCACCCTGATGTGAAAGGCCTTGTGCTAACGGCTGTGGCCCCGCATTCGCTAACTAGTCGACCGTTGATTTTTCCGGATGATCGAAAATTAATTTTAAAATTGGACAAACAAACTAGCACAGCCCATTTAATTGTTGATGGTCAAAAAGTTTTAGAACTTTCATCTGATGACGAAGTCACAATTAGCCGATGCGAAACAGATCATGTGATGATTCGCCAACCAGGGCATAACTTTTTTAATTTATTAAAAGAAAAACTTAAATTTGGAGATCGCTATGCTTCAAGAACTTAAGGTCTCGCAATTTGCTATTATCGATTCATTACACATTGAGTTTCAAAACGGATTAAATATTTTATCTGGTGAAACTGGGTCTGGTAAATCAGTTTTACTTAAAAGCTTAGGCTTATTAATGGGTGAAAAGGCTTCAGCTGACACAATTCGCACTGGCTGCACGCAGGCCACTGTTGAGGGTTCATTTTTAATTAAAAACCGACCTGACCTTAAAAACCATTTAGAATCCTTAGGTATCGAAATCGATGACAACCAATTAATCGTTCGCCGAATTATTTCAATTGGTGATAAATCCAAAGTTTACTTAAATGGAACACTTTCCCCATTATCACTTTTACGTGACACTGTAGCCCCGCTCATCGAAGTCACAGGCCCTAATGCGCCATTAATTGAAATGACAGGTCAGCACGAAAACAGAAACTTATTATCAAAAACATATCATTTAGAATTGTTAGATCAATATGCACATCACAGTGATAAACGTTTAAATTACGAAGCCAAATACACAACGTGGGTTGAACTTAAAAAAGAAATTACTGATTTTGAAAAAAAATCTCAAGATGCAGTTCAACGTTTAGATTTCTTAAAATTTCAGTTTCAAGAATTTGAAAAATTAGATCTTAATTTAGAAACAGATCTTGAATTAGAAACTGAAATTAAAAAACTAAAAAATTCTTCAAAATTAATTCAGTTTGCTGATTTCTGCGATGATATGGTTTATCAAGACGAAGGCTCTATATCAGGACGCTTAAAAGCTTTAACTAAAAAGGCCCAAGAAATGGCAGCTGTTGATTCAGCCTTAGCCGACATGCTGAATGCGATTCCACAAGCGCAAACTTTGATTGATGATGCCTTGTACACCATTAGATCTTACGTTAATAAAATTGATGCGGATCCTGAATTACTAGATCAAAAAGAATCACGCCTAAGTCAAATTCGTAAATTACAAAAAAAACACGGCGAAGATTTAAGCCAACTTTTAAATGTGTTCACAACAATGTCTGAAGAAATTAAAGCTTTAGAAAATAGTGACCAGCATCTTGAAAAACTTAAGAAACAAGCTTCGTTATTAGAACTTGAATTAAAAAAGTTAGCTGAAGATTTACATAAAACTCGGGTCATGATTTCAAAAAAATTAGCTGATAAAGTAAATCATGAATTATTAGATCTAAATATGAAAGGTGTTACTTTTGATATTCAAGTCGATAAATTAACAAATCTAACAGCAACAGGTATTACTGATCTTGAATTTTTATCACAAACATCACCCAAAGATCCTAAAAAACCGTTATCTAAGGCTGCCAGCGGCGGGGAATTATCAAGAATTTTATTATCGCTTAAAAAATCATTAGGTCAGTCGGACTACCCGCGCACTTATTTATTTGATGAAGTCGATACCGGAGTTTCCGGCACCACAGCTGAAAAAGTGGGTCGTAAATTAAAAGAAATTGCTCATGGTCAGCAGGTTATTTGTGTCACACATTTACCACAAGTGGCTGCTTTTGGTGATGTGCACTTTTCAATTCAAAAATCGACTCTGAAAGATCAAGCCGTGATGACTGTTGATGAACTTAAAAAACAACAGCGCATTGAAGAAATTGCCCGACTTATTTCTGGTGAAAAAATCACAAAAACATCTATAGCTCATGCTCAAGAATTACTAAAAGAATGCCAGCGCTAGTTTTAGCACTGCTAAAAAAATAGAGCAGCTAGTCTTTTTTGTTTTTATTTAGATCATCCATCGCAAGTTCTGCTCTTGTTTTGTGACCTTTTTTTGTATTGCAGTCTTTGCAGCTAGGTACACAGTTCTTTTTATCTGTTTTACCACCACGGGCTATCGGGATGAGATGATCCATCGTCAATTCTTCAGCTTTAAATTTTAGTTCGCAATGATAACAAATGCATTTCCCTAGTTGCTGTTTCCACCAATTAGACCCGCGCATTTCCCGGGCTTTGGCCTTTTCAATTTTTTGATGGGATTCAGAAGCCGGTGTAAAATAATAGTTATCGTCAGACATATTTATTTTTAATTACCCGAACCCTGCGGGAAATACAAACGATTATCATAGAGGCCTTCACTATAATATTGCTGGATCGCTTTTAAACGGTCTTCTGACAGATCCGTATCGCCAACCAACTGATAGTGTTGATCTGACAGTAATGCGATCGTCTTAGGGCCAGTGATATATAAAGATCTCGCTAAATGATTTTTATTTAATAAGCCTAAATCAAAAAGATCATTGAATGTTGGTAGTAGGTCAATTTGCTGGGCGTACTGTTGGTTTTGTAGACCTTTCAGAGCTGTTTTGTCTTTTGCATAAAATAAAATGGGTATATGAAACTGATTCGAAAATGAATTATTATTTTGATTAAGCTTTGGACCTGTATGATCAGCTACAAAAACAAAAATTGTTTTTTCAAATGTTTTAGTTTCAGCTAAGCAATCGAAGAATAATTTCAAGGATTGATCTAAGTAAGTCACCGTTTTTAAAACTTCAGGTTGTGATGGCAACCCCATAGTTTGATATTTAGTTAAAAAATCATCTGGTACCTTATACGGTTGGTGTGATGATAGTGTAAATATCACCGACGCCAAGGGTTGTGGAAATTCAGATAGCTGATCACAAGTAAATTTTAAAAATGGTTTATCAAAAATTCCCCAAACTTGATCGTTATCTTTATCAGCGTCCCCGCCCGAAGACATATATTCATTCAACCCGTAGTAATCAGCAAATCCACTGGCTTTAGAGAAAGAATCAAATCTCATGCTGCCATTTTTAGCTCCGTGAAAAAAGCTGGTGTGATAATTTATTTTCTTTAATAAATTTCCAAGTCCTACAAAATCATTCGTGGCAAATTCAGAGTTTAAAAATGGTTCTTCCATCAACGCGGGAATGCCAGACAAAATCGAAGCAATCCCTTCAATGGATCTACGGCCATTCGCATAAGCTTTATCAAAATAAACACCTTCCGATTTCAGCTTTGAAAAGAACGGCATTTGTTTTTCATTGATATATTCGGCCGATAGGCTTTCAAGAATAAAAATAACTAGGTTGTAATCTTTAATTGATTCAATTTTAGCTGTTCTAATTTTTTTGTCTTTAGTTTGTTGTAAATTTAAAAGACTCAGCATTTGGTCTTCTGAAAAATATTTTACTCTTTCAAATTGTTTTTTTCCGAAACTTTTTAAAAAAGTAAAGCCAGAATTCATCACCAAATGATGCGTATAAGGATGGGGTAAAACTTTAGCATCCACAAAACTAATGGGTTTATATTGAAGCCCACCCCGACCCATGACCACAGTCAAAACAAGACCCACGGAAATAAAACCAGTGATTTTACCTATTGAAAATTGATCAAGATCTTTTTGAAGCTTTTGATAACCCGTCCATTGAAAAAATAAAAAAACGATAAGCCCTAACAAAGTCATCATTGTTAAAAATGTGTATTGGGTGATGTTTAAAAAGTTTCCTTCGCCAGCTAAATACAAACTGGATTTTGTAAATCGTCTTCCCATAAAATTGACTAATTCAATATCCACAAAATTGATAAATAACAGGCCAGCTTGAAAAAGTAAAAAAGCCCCAAAAACCAAAACTGATACATATTTGTTTCTGAAAATAAGGGCCACTAACAGAGTCAAAAAAACCATCGGGGCTATAACCACCAAATCAAATCTTACCCCGTGGCTAAGAACTTGAACCAATTCTGCCAGTGAAAATTGTGAAAAATGGTGAAAGTTCCAACCCAAGAATAAAACTCTGACCAAGGTGTAAATCACTAAGTACGATATAAACAGCATCCATAGTGATATCGGCATGAAAAAACAGCTATTTTCACTGTCTTTAGCACTATTACAGCCCAAAGCTTGCTTCAGTTTGTAGAATTTGATATCACCCATACCTATGACAATAGACCAAATGAAACAACGATTGCAAGAACACTATCCTGAATCTGATACCCAAAATGATATTATGGTTAATGATCTGACCGGAACGTCTGATCATTGGGAAGTTTCTGTATGTAGTCCCAAGTTTGCAGGCCTATCTCGCATCGAACAGCATCAACATGTTATGGTAGCTTTCGCTGCAGAACTTAAAACCGGTGAAGTTCACGCGCTAACTATAAAAACAATATTGAAAAAATAAACTAGGAGCCCCAAATGTCTGAAGCAAAAACAAAAATTGAAAATTTATTAACTGAAAATAAAGTTGTCCTTTTTATGAAAGGCACTCAACAGTTTCCAATGTGTGGTTTTTCGGCCCGCGCCACTGCAATTCTTCAAGACATGGGCATCCCTTTTAAAGATGTGAATGTTCTTGATGACGAAGAAATTCGCCAAGGCATTAAAGATTACGGCAACTGGCCAACTATTCCTCAGCTTTATATCAACAAAAAGCTTATCGGCGGAAGCGATATCATGATGGAAATGTATCAAGCTGGCGAACTTCAAGATCTGATCAAAAACTAAATATGTTATGTAACGTAGCTTTGTGGGATAGAGCTTTTCGCTTTATCCTTTCAATCTTAGTCCTTTCTTACGCTATCGCTGGCGGGCCATTTTGGTTCTATGGTCTAGGTTTATACGGCCTTGCTACTGCAGGCTGGGGATTATGTCCGATTTATTCTTTCTTTCGGATTCGAACTTTGCGATGATATTCACATGCAAAACGTCACAAATCACCTCAGTGAATTAGTTTTAAATAAACAACAAATTAAAACCGACACCGAAACTTTAAATTATTACGGTAAAGATTGGACAACATATTTTGATATCCAAGCTTCTGCTGTTTTATTTCCTGAATCCACTGAAGACGTTGTTAAAATTGTTCACTGGGCTAGAAAAAATAAAATTGCTTTAGTACCCTCTGGTGGACGAACCGGATTAAGCGGGGCAGCTTGTGCCACCCAAGGTGAGGTCATCGTCAGTTTTGAAAAAATGAATCGTTTTTTAGAATTTAATGAAACAGATTCAACAGTACGTATTGAACCCGGTGTGATCACCGAAGAATTACAAAATTATGCAAAAAATAAAGGTCTTTACTACCCTGTTGATTTTGCAGCCCGAGGCAGTTCACAAATGGGTGGTAATATCGCCACTAACGCTGGTGGAATCAAAGTTGTTCGTTACGGCCTAACACGTGACTGGGTTGTAGGCCTTAAAGTTGTGACCGGCACTGGTGAAGTTTTAGAATTAAATAACGGTCTTGTTAAAAATGCGACCGGTTTAGATTTACGACACTTGTTTATAGGTAGCGAAGGCATTTTAGGTTTTATCACTGAGGCCTTAATCAAGCTACCACCGCCTCCTCCACCTTTGAAAGTGATTGTTTTAGCACTTGATCAAATGTCATCGGTAATGAAAGTTTTTTCTCACTTTAAAAAGAAATGTCAGCTGCAAGCTTATGAAATGTTTTCTGAAAAAGCTTTAGGTAAAGTGATTGCTGCAACAGGATTACCCCGTCCTTTTGAAACTGTGGCTGAATTTTATGTGGTTTGCGAAGTTGAAACACCCACTGCTGAAGCTGAAGAATCAATTATGTCAGTTTTTGAAAGTTGTTTAGAGCAAGGCCTTGTTGTTGATGGTGTGGTTTCACAATCTGAACAACAGGCCAAAACTTTTTGGCGCTACCGCGAAGATATCAGCGAAGCTTTATCAAAATATTCTCCGTATAAAAATGATATTTCTGTCGCAATTTCAAAAGTACCTGATTTCATGACTGACTTAGATCAAGTGTTTGCCAAAGCTTACCCTAACTGGGAAGTGATTTGGTTTGGTCATATTGGTGATGGTAATTTACATATTAATATTTTACGTCCTGAAGGCATGACTAAAGAAAAATTTGTGCAAGAATGCCGTGCCGTAGATAAACATGTTTTTGAAGCCGTTAAAAAACAGCTGGGAAGTATTTCTGCTGAACATGGCGTGGGTTTAACTAAAAAATCATTTTTAAATTACACCAGATCAGAAGCTGAAATCCAGTACATGCGCCAAATTAAAAAAGTTTTTGATCCCGATAATATTATAAATCCTGGTAAAGTCGTTTAATTAAAATACTTTTCGGGTTTTAATTGATTTGCTGGATTTTTGAATTTTTTCGATCAAGTCTTTAGCTGGCATATTCGCTTTATCCATTTCAAGATCCACAACTAAATAACCAATATGACTATCTGTCGATAAATACTGCGCCTGAATATTTGCACCAGCTTGCGAAATATAACCATTAATTTCACCTAAGACACCGGGCTCGTTACGATGAACGTTCATCACCCGTGTGACATTATTTTTTAGACTCAGTTCCACTTGGGGAAATTGCACAGCGCCGGCTGTAGTGCCTGTGGCTAAAAATTTTCTAAAACTTTCAGCGACCTCTAAGCCAATAGAATATTGAGCTTCTTCAGTGCTGCCACCAATATGCGGAGTTAATAAAACATTTTTTAGGCCCTGTAGCGGTGATTTAAATTTTTCATTATTTGATGAGGGCTCTACAGGAAACACATCAATCGCGCAACCTGCCAAATGATTTTCTTTTAGGGCTATCACTAAATCTTCAATGGCAATAACTGTTCCCCGCGAAGCATTAATTAAATAGCTGCCTTTTTTCATCATTGAAAGTTCTTTAGCCGTGATTAGATTTTTCGTGCCTGATGTTTCGGGTACATGTAGACTAACAAAATCAGAAACAACTAATAAATCATTCAAATAATTTTTTGAAACTGCGTTTCCTAAAGGTAATTTTTTAATCACATCGTAAAAAACAACTTTCATTCCCATTGATTCAGCTAAAATACTGAGTTGGCTACCAATATGACCATAACCAACAATACCTAATGTTTTACCGCGAACTTCACGCGATCCTTCAGCTGATTTAACCCATTCACCTTGGTGAGCTTGCATGCTTCGATCGCCCAGTTGTCTTGATAATGCAATCATTTCTGCAATGACTAATTCAGCCACAGAACGTGTGTTACTATGTGGAGCATTAAAAACAGGAACGCCGGATTCAGTAGCCTTTGTTAAATTGATTTGATTGATGCCAATACAGAAGGCCCCAACGGCTAATAAGTGTTTATTTTTCTCTAAAATTTGTGCTGTAATTTCTGATTTTGAACGGATCCCTAAGACATCATACTGAGGCAATAATTTAAGAAATTCTTCCTCTGTGGGCGCCTGCTTTATTAGGTCGACTGCAAAGCCATTTTGCAGAAGGGTTTCCTGCGCTATGCGATGAATATTCTCAGTGAGTAAAATTTTAATTTTTGACATGTAGATATTCTAGATTAGAATAAAATAATGTCTACTGAATTGCTTAATCTTTTGATTGTTGATGATGATTCAACGCTCGCTGCATCGTTAAAATTAATGGCTCCTGCGGGCTTCAAAGCCTATATTGCTTCGCAACCAGACCTTATTCCAGATCATGTTTTCTATCACGCAGCGATGATCGATATGCACATTCAAACCAAAGTGGGCGAAACACCTGATGGCCCCTTAGTTATTCAAAAATTAATTAAAAAAAATCCACAAACTGAAGTTGTTTCAATGTCTGGTGATTTGAATCGTCAAAATATGGAAATGGCCATTAAATCAGGTGCCGCCCGATTTTTAGCTAAGCCTTTGATCGCTGATGAAGTCACATTAACTTTGGAAAAAATATTAGCTTACTGGCAACTTCGCAGGATGGATTCAACGTTAAAAAATAAAACACAAATGATTGGTGTTTCTACAGCCTCTGAACAGATTCGAAAAACGATAGCTTCGCTGAAAGGCGAACGCAGCGCTATTTTAATTGAAGGCGAAACAGGAACCGGCAAAGATGTTGTTGCCAGAATTTTAAATCAGCAAGAAGGGGCCACGCCTTTTATCGCTGTGAATTGTTCAGCACTCACAGAAAATCTTTTTGAATCTGAATTCTTCGGACATGTTAAAGGTGCGTTTACAGGCGCTGACCAAAATAAAGTTGGTCTAGCCGAAGCTGCACATGGTGGAGATCTATTTTTAGATGAAATCGAAGCCCTGCCACTTACTCAACAAGCTAAACTACTTCGTTTTTTAGAAACCGGTGAAATCAAAAAAGTTGGCTCTAAAGAATTTATACACGTTGATGTGCGCGTGATTGCAGCGACAAATGAACCTTTAAATGATTTGATTCAACAAAAGAAATTTCGCGAAGATCTTTATTTTAGATTATCTAGCCATAAAATTTTTGTTCCAGCTCTTAAATCAAGAGCTGAAGACATAGGCATATTAAGCCAACATTTCTTAGCTCATGCTAAAAACAAACGTCAAAAATATTTTGAAGATGAAGCCATTGATCTTTTAAAAGCTTACAGCTGGCCTGGCAATATCCGTGAATTAAAAAGAGTTTGCGAACAATTATCACTAACGTCACCTTTACCCATTATACGTTCAGAAGACGTGCAGCATTTGCTGGCGATTAATCTTCAAGGTTCAGCCGCTGTACCTGTTGGATCATTTAATTTAAATCAAACACTTGATCTACATATGAATGCACAGGAAAAATTATTTATTTCAGCAATTTTAGAAAAAGTTAAAAACATCGATGAGGCTTGTCAAACTTTGCAAATTTCAAAATCAAGTCTTTATAAAAAAATAAAGGATCATTCAATTCAATATGAGTAATATAACTAATTCAGATTTTCAAGCTTGGGACAGCCCGGTCTACCAACAGACAGCACTGATTGTCGTGCTTGTTATTTTTGTCAGCGGAATCATTAATTTTATTTTCAGAAAAAAATATCAATATTCAATGATCGCTTGGGCTTCGATCAAAAGTTGGCTTTTTTTAGCTCCATTGATGTTTGGCTTGATGGGCTTAAGACAACCTATCCCTCTGGTTTTTTTAACTTTATTTGCCATATTAGGTGCAAAAATATTTTTTCAAATTATGGGCATGTATCACAAAAGTGCTTTTGTTTATATTTGCTACTTAGGGATTTTAGGACTGGCTGCTTGTGCCTACTATGATAATTTAGTGGTTTACAATGAAATGCCCATGCTTGTTCTAGGTTTATCGTGCCTAGTTCCACTGATTCAGCGGGACTATAAAAATATGATTCAATATATTTCACTAACACTGTTGGGCTTTATTTTCTTAGGCTGGTCGTTCATGCATCTCAGTTTGATTTTTAATTTCGACAACGGAATTTATCAAATGATGTATTTAATTATCCTGACTGAATTTTGCGACAACACTAATTTAGCTATTAGTCGTTATTTTGGCGGTGCCCGAATTCTTTCTGAAATTTCTCAGCGAAGAACATATTTAAGTACTGCGATTTCAATTGGTTTAACAATCGTCTTAGCCTATTCAATGAGACATCTTTTACCAGATCGTGGCGAACAGTATTGGTTAGCGTCAGGCCTAGTAGCCTCATTTGGCGGTGTGACCGGTGATCTTGTGATGTCTGTTGTTCGAAAAGATGCTGGTGTTAAAACAGTTGGTGTTTTTATTTTGGGTCGCGGCGATTTTTTGCAACGAATGGATAGATTAATTTTTGTTGCGCCGATTTTTTACTTTGTGATGTTAGCTTTAAGGTAGGTCTTCATGCGTGAATGGAATTACGAAAATGATCAATGGACAAAGCTTCCCGGCTACGTGAAGCATTTGCCACTGTTTACGCAGCACTATGACCTGACCAGTCAGTTTATAAAGTTTCTTTGGTATATTCTGCTCAAAAAATGGTTTTATACGATGTACATTCGCTTAACCGTTGTCGGCGGTAATTTTGACGAACTTTATAAAAACCATAAAAAATTAATTATTATTTCTAATCATGCATCACATTTAGATGCTACATCGATTGCAGCCAGCATTCCGCGCAAACATTGGTTTGATTTATATATCGCTGCGGCTAAAGATTATTTCTTTTCTAACCCTGTATTTACTTTTTTTTCACAGCATTGCCTGGGCGCAATCCCCATCGACAGAAAAGATAAAAAAGGTGAAGCTGTTCAATTGATTCTCACTTTACTTAAAGATCTAGATCGCATGTGGTTGATTATATTTCCTGAAGGCACCAGATCTAAAGACGGTAAAGTTCAGGAATTTAAACGAGGCATTAGTATTTTTGCCGAAAAAACGCAGACTCCGATTTTATTTTTATATATCGACGGTAATTTAAAACTTTGGCCCAAAGGCGCTTTCTTTGCAAAACCGGGTAAGTTAACAGTGCACATTGGACCGGTACAACCGCCAACTGACATCGAAGAGGTTTATAAAAATTATATTGCCTGGGTCAGGACAATTAATCCCTCTGTTGTGCCGGATGATTTAACTGATGAAAATGATGTTTCAAGATTTGATCAAACCCTACAAGAGTTAACCGATGAATCCACACAATCCTAAAAAAATAAATTTAGCTGTTAAGAAAATTAATCTAAAGATTGCTGATTATGAAATCTGTCCGATTCCCACTGGTGAATTCGGTCTTGATGGTGGCGCGATGTTTGGCACCGTGCCTAAAGTGCTGTGGGAAAAAACAAATCCCACTGATGATCAAAATCGTATTCAAATGGAAGCCCGCGCTTTATTACTGAAATCAAAAGATCGAAACATTTTGATTGATACAGGTAACGGGTCTGATTTTGTGGCTAAATACGGCGATAAATTAGGAACTAAATTTAAAACGATGTACAACGTTGATGATCAAGGGCCAAGCCTTTTAAAATCATTAAAAAATCAAAACATCAATCCAGAAGATATCACTGATGTGATATTAACGCATTTACATTTTGATCACGCCGGTGGATCTACAACAGTTAAAAATAATCAAATAGTCCCAACGTTTCCGAACGCAAAATATTATGTTCAAAAATCAAATTTAGATACGGCTAAAAACCCCAACGTTCGAGAAAAAGCCAGTTATTTTCCGGCTAATTTTCAACCCCTAATAGATCACAAGCAATTAACTTTGATTGATGGAAATCAAAAAAATATTTTGCCGCATATTCAATTTTTTATATCTAACGGCCACACCATAGGCCATCAAGCTGTGATTATCGAAGATGATCACAATAGATTAATTTATTGTGGTGATGTGATCCCCACATCAACGCACATTCGTTCAGCGTGGATTATGGGTTATGATTTAAATCCGTTACAAATTATCGAAGAAAAATTAAAACTCTTAAGCCTTTCACAAAATAAAAAAACTTATTACTTTTTTGAACATGATCCTTATTGTGATGCTGCTGTGGTCATCCCTGATAAATCTGAATTTCAAGCAGAGGAAAAATTTTGGCTATAGCAATTGATAAAGACCTTATCAAAAAGTTTTTTAAAAAACTGGGCGAGGAATACGACGAAATTAGATTTGCGGCAGCAAGTTTGGCTTTTTCAACATTATTTTCGATTATCCCCTTTTTACTGATTGTTCTGGCGTTGTTTCAATCCATAGGCGGTCTTGAAAACTATTACCCAAAAGCTGAAGCCCTCATTTTAGATTCATTAAAAGAAGCCACGGGATCAACAGTCACTAAATATCTAAAAACGACGATTACTCAGGTTCAGTCTAGAACTGTTGGGTTCACCGGGGTTTTATTTTTGATTGTGGCCACGCTTGGGTTATTTAGAAATATCGATTTAGCTTTTCATCACATTTGGAAAATACAACCCAAGAAAACTTTTCTAAAAAGACTTTGGCTACACAGTTTAGTACTGATTAGCTTACCCGTTGTGATCGCAGCCTATATCGGTCTGCGATCAACGAATTGGATCGAAAACTTTCATCCCGCCACCCAAAATCATGTATGGGTCACACTAACCACCACCCTGGTTCTATGGTTTTTCTACACGGCAGTCCCTGAAATTAAAATTCATAGATTATCGTCATTGATTTCTGCAGTGATCACATCATTTGTTATGACAGTCATTCAGAGCTCGTTTTTATGGTTTGCCTTGAAGATCTTTAAACGAAATAAAATCTACGGATCACTGGCATCGCTGCCCATTTTCTTACTTTGGTTGCTTGTCGTATGGTCGATTATCCTCTCGGGGGTCTCATTATGCGCTTTTCTGCAGCAAAAAATATTTAAAAGGGCTTAACAAAAGCTCTAAGTTTTGCTAATTTCAGTTTCACTTTATATGGTTCCGTAGCTCAGTTGGATAGAGCATCTCCCTTCTAAGGAGAGGGTCGTACGTTCAAGTCGTACCGGAATCACCAATCTTGCAGATACGCAATTTTGGACCCTCAATTTAGAGGGTTTATTTTTTTCAGAATTCCCCAAAGATTTAGATCTTGTGATACCAAAACGTGATGGCAATCGCCTTTATTACACAGCAAATGCAGACCATCCACTTTTTAAAGAAATTTGTGCGCTTGTGGAAAAGACATCAGGAATCACCGAAAAATTGAAGGAAGTACTCAACACATTAAAGGGAATCCAATGTGCTTTTATCTTTGGATCTTTTGCTAGGGGTAAAGAAAAATCACATAGTGATGTTGATATTATTATCATCGGCGAAGTCGGATTGAGAACGCTTTCATCAAAAATTAAAGAACTCACTGAACAAATAGAGCGAGAAATTAATCCTCATGTTTATTCAGTGAAATCCTGGAAAGAAAAGTTGAAAAAGAAAGATCATTTTATAAAAAATTTAGCTCATTACCGAACACTTCAATCACTTCCCTTAATTTTGGGAGATAAACATAAGTCTGATGCCGACTATTTGGATACCTGTCGAAAAAAACGCAATGAAACTGAATATGATTTTGCGGGCAATGTAAGCGAAGATGAAGTAGCTGAGCTGATGGCCTTTTGCGTGGAACTTAAGGCTGAGGTCTTGGAGTGGTTGAAAAAAAATCACAAATCATTAGTTAAATAAATAGAGCCTTAATCTAGCCCCAGTTTAGTGGACACCATTTTATGCGGAGGCAAGTTGTTTAATTTCATACTCTTCTGGTGTTACGTAATCAAGTGTTCTTAGTCGATAGTTTTTAAATCGCCATAACAAGAGCGCCTAGCGTAACTAATGCTGCACCTAATCCTATTTTCCATGTGATCGGTTCGCCGAGGAAAATGATTGAAAAAATAATAACAAACACCACACTTAATTTATCAATTGTCGCAACTTTTGCTACCTGACCCATCTGAAGAGCTCTGTAATAAAATAACCATGATAAACCTGTAGCAATTCCCGAAAAAACTAAAAATACTATCCCTTTTGTAGAAATACTCTCTGGACGTTGCCACTCTTGGCGCAAAGAAATCCAAAGGGCACTAACGATTAAAATAACTATAGTTCTGATAAAGGTCGCAAGATTAGAATTAACTTCAGTAACACCTACTTTTACTAAAATTGCAGTTAAAGCCGCAAAAAAAGCAGAACCCAATGCAAATATTTTCCAATCAAAAGTCATTTTTTGTTTCCTTTTGTTTCCTAAAGATACTCATGTTTGCTACACTAGCAAAGTGTTTAAATTAATTTTACTATTTACGTTAAAGTTATGTTTTGCTGAACCTGCAAAAACTTCAGAGAGTTACTGGCAACAGTTTCAAAATGACCTTAAAGCACCAGTCGCAACAGAAACTAGTAAACAGGTCCTTTTTAGTGGGACTTTAATAACGGCTATCCTTGTACTTGGTGAGGATCAAATTATTGACCCAACACAAGAAGAGGTTACAGAGCATAAACCTTTAGGCCGTTACTCTAAGTATGGTGATATCGCTGGTCAACTTTATCCAAATTTAGCTTACATTTTCGGAATGACTGCCTACTCAGAGGTTTATTCTGATTCTGATAAAAGTGATTATGCGATACTTATGATTAAATCAACACTGTATGCAGGCTTAGTGTCCACAGCATTAAAAACAATTGTTCGGGAGCCTCGCCCACAGGATTCAAATATAAAAACTTCATTTCCATCTGGCCATTCAACCACTGCTTTTGCTTTCGCATCAACTGTTGCTTCACTCCATAATTGGTACTGGGGTGTCGGAGCTTATTCTTTGGCTGCAGCGGTAGCATTTAGCCGGATTAACGATAATCGTCATTACATTCATGATGTCGCCGCAGGCGCTACCATTGGAATAAGCTACGGTCTAAGCCTGGCTGAACAATACAAGAAAACTAAAGAGTATTCGCCGACAGAGTTCATTATTATACCCTCAAGTGATGGCCTATTTGCAAAATATATTTACTTTTTTTAGAAAAAATTTAAACTCTAGTTTCAATTTTATTTTTTCTAAAGTAAAACCACTGAATCGCTACAATTAACATCCCTAAAAGAATCAATGAAGATAATCCTCTACCAAAATCCAGACCACCTTTTTCATGTGTTTTTGTTAGTACATCCCCAAAAGTTGCGCCAAACGGACGTGTTAGAATAAAAGCAATCCAGAACAATACAATTTTATTAATTTTCGTAAAATAATTAGCTGCTAAAACTAACACAAGAACTCCGCTAATCAATAACCAACTTCCTAAAAATCCAAGACCAGAATCATCAGCTAGAAAATCACCAAGTGCTGTGCCTAACGTATTCGAAAATAAAATAGTAACCCAATAAAATAATTCTGCTTTACGGGTTCGAATATTATCAACCGAAACATTTCCAGCGGTGTATCGCCATAGTGCAAGCAATGAAAATAAAATTGTCACAAGAATTAAAGCTCCCTTCGTGTAGCCAAGTTCTAGAGTTCTATCCATGTAATCTGACATCGTTGTACCGGCGGTACTCGTTGTAATAATAACAGTCCAAAATAGAAACGGGTGATGTTTTTTTGAAGCCAATTGCCCGCACACAGCGACGACAAACAATGCGAAAAAAATGAGTGTGCTAACTAGGTAACCTATGTTCATTGTCATAGATAACCAGTCACCACCTGTTTCACCAAGCGTTGTCGCCGTTATCTTCATAATCCAGAATCCCGCAGTGATTAGGGGGAGTTTATTGATAAAATCAACTTGTTGGTCAGAGTTTTGATCCAAAGCTTTCATTGATAACCTTTCAGTGATGAGTTTTACTTTTTTTTACCTTTAAAATATTAAAGTTAAAAAAATCAGAAGCTAACCGATAATAAGCTGCTGCAGTTTTTACGACTTCACTATCGCCTACAGTAATTGAAGATTTTATCATTTTTTTAGAATCATGTTTTTCAAAATTGATCACTTTTCCAGTTTCTAAAATTTTATTCGGGGATAAAATAACGAAATCATCCTGATCAAAATATCCAACTTTCTGATAGGTCCCTATAAATGCACGATTGGGCGATTGCGCTAAGACGTCTACGTCAAAAAAATAAGATTCATATGAAAAATTCAACAAGCCAAATAGCGTCGGAGCTAAGTCAATTTGACTAACTATATCTTCCACTTTTTGCGGTTTTAAATTTGTGGGAGAGTAAAAAATAATTGGAATTCGGTAGTCTTCGATTTCAATTTTTTCGCCGCCTGCAACAGACGCGTTGTGGTCACTGATAAAAACAAACATTGTAGAGTCAAACCACTTTTTACGTTTTGCTGTCATCATAAATTTTTCAATAGCAAAGTCAGAATATTTAACGGCATCACTCCTGCCGCGGCCTGAAATGGCTCCACTCTGACCTTCGGGGAAAGTATAAGGACGATGATTCGATGCTGTTAAAACTAAAGAAAAAAATGGTTTATTTTTATCGAATGACTTATCTGATTCTTTAATGGCTTTCTTAAAAAGATCTTCATCTGAAACACCCCATGCATTTGAGAATGCAATCTCATCAACTTTAAAAGCATTGCGATCGACGACTTCAAAACCATTACCTTCGAAGTATGGTTTCATGTTATCAAAAAAACTATAACCGCCATAAATGAATTTACTTTCATAATCATATTTTTTGAAAACAGTACTTATGTTTCGTAGACCCGTTCCATTAGGCCGTCTAACAATAGATTGGCCTGGCGTTGGCGGAATAGACAACGTAATGGCTTCTATGCCTCGCACCGTTCTTGTTCCAGTCGCAAAAGCCGAGTGAAAAAACAAACCCTCAGATACAAGACGATCTAGTGTTGGTGTTAAATTTTCTTCATTACCATAGGATTTCATAAACTTTGCAGACATGCTTTCCATTAGAATAATAATCACATTCAATTTTTTTATCGGTTTAGTGCTTTGCACGAACTGGGGCAATACACCATCTTTATTAAAATCTGAAGATTCGTTATAAAAATTCTGCTTCACCATATTAAAAGCTAAGTTCGTGTCGATTTCAGAATAAAACTTTTGGAAATTGATTTCATTATTTCTAAATGCAGCAAATAAACTGTGAATGCCATTTTTAGCTAGAAGAGTCGTCTGATCACTTTGCTTCGATAAAACGCTATTCTCATTGACCAAATAAAGCATTGTTGCAAATAAAGCACCGTAAGCTAAAATACAACCCGTTATTTTTTTTAAAGTCATAATGCTGAACACGATCTCTTTAAAGATAAATTTGTTGAGAAAAAATATACCCAAGGCCGCAAATATTAGACATAAAAAGGTAATGAATCCTACATTGTAGGATTCAAGTATGTTCTGCAAAACTTCATTTGAATACACCAAATAATCAACAGCGATGAAATTAAATCTATCTCTAAATTCTTCAAAGAACAAAAATTCTGCGTTTAGATTCATTAAAGCTATAAACAAATCGGCAAAAAGAAACGCTAATATAAAATAAGATTTATTTATTTTTCTAGAAAACCACATTGGCACACGAATCAGCAAAATTAGAAATGGGAAAAAAGTATAAACCGAAAGTGCAAAATCAAAAACCAAAGATAGTGCTAATGCAGCAAGTGTTGATTGTAATTCTAGTTGATTAGAATTTAAAATCAAATACGCCCTAAATAATTGAGCGCAAAGAATCTGTATTCCACAATGAACTAAAAATACTATAACAAAATTATTTTTTTTCAAAATTAAACCGTTTTGTATATGATTTGAATATCTGACTTAAATTTATGCATTTTTTCCTCTTGTTAAATAACGCAGCAATCTATAGCTGATTTTTTTGATCATTTGCTTGGTTTCCATGAAAATGATCAGTTTAATTTGCTTTAAAGGATATAGTATAAATGTCTGATTACAGCAGGAGCTCATTCACGTGTACAACAAAAGTTTCATATATGCCAAATGACCTATTTTTTATTCGTTGCGTTGCGAAGTTTTTCGCTAAATTAAATTCATTAAGTCGTATCGAAGTTTCACTTTTTATTGGATTATTTTTATCTATTTTATTATTTACAGCTTTTGATATAAAAACTGATCTGAGTATCGGAAATAATTTTTATCATATTATTATTGATTTCATTTTAAGCAGTATATCTTTAAGTATAGTCGTGTACATTGTATTTGCTGTTGCTAATAACCGACTAAACACAGACACACAGCTTAACATCTTTAGAAAAGAAAATGAAACTACTACAACGGAAGTAAAAAATTGGCAGCAAAAAGCAGCTCAACTAAAAAGTGGAATTTCTTTGGAAATTGACAGCAAAATGAAAGAATGGGGCTTCACTGAGGCTGAAAAAGAAGTCGCACTACTTCTACTTAAAGGACTTAGTCTTAAAGAAGTTGCAGAAATTAGACAAACTTCTGAACGTACTGTCCGACATCAGTCTATGTCTATTTATTCAAAATCAAATGTACATGGACGTGCTGAGTTATCTGCTTTTTTCTTGGAAGATTTTCTTGATCGCTAAATTTTATTATTTTAAAAATTAGGCTAATTATTTTCATAATTAACCTCTGAAAAGCTACCTAATAAGATTAAATTTAAAAATAATTTGACCATCAATGGATTTAAAATAAGCGAATGCCTTTGAAGAATCTCCGCCCACATTAAATACAAAAAACATCGCGCCAAATCTATTAAAATTTGTCTTCTTAGTACCATCAACACGCGTGTAGCCCTCGCTTGATATAATATCTACCATATGTTTGCATCCATTATCCGTTGGGTTTTTACAACGTTGTCTTGCACGAGCTTCTTTACCACCTAAAGATGAATCGACGTAAATACCAGTACCAGGTGTTACAAATCTTTCTTCAGGGTTTTTAAAACTGGGATGACATTGAATAAGTGACCCGCTTTTAAATGTAGAAATAATTGGACATGACGCCATTGCAACGTGAGTATGACCCTGAGCACCGATTGCTCCATATTGACGTATAATATCAAAAAAATTTTGGGAAGCATCATCGCCCTTAATTCCTGGATTCATACTTGCCAAAGTGAAGTGGTAGCCTACAAGTTTCCAATTTCCGACTGGTGCAGCTTTAAGTTTAGCCTCAAGGCGATTCTCTAGATATGTTTTTGTAAGTACCTGACCAATACCGCTTCCTATAATGCTGACATTGCCAAAAGTACAAACTTCATCAACAGCTGTAATATCATGACCTTCAGATATACCTGATTGCCCTGTACAGTTTGTTGTTAAACCATTTTTAGCATTTCTAAAGCTATTAAAAATCGACACATAAGTGTTTGTCTTGCTGCCTAGATCATGATTTCCAAGTGTGCCTATTACAGGAAGCATATCTGGATCAATCGATGCTAGAACTCGGCTTTTCCAAGTCGCGGGCGAGGCTCCGTAGCCGAAATCACCATTAATCATAACCACATTTGCTTTTTCTGCTGCGATCAATTTTAAAACAGTACCAAAATTAGTACCTGCCTCTGTGTCGCCTATCAAGGCCACTTTTATTTCATCAGCTTTTTCTACGAATAGAGCAGGCGATTGTAGCAGATTTTCATTTTGTGCGATTGCACCTGAACTCAATACGAGTGTTAACGATATGACTCCAATTGATTTAATGGTATATTTCATTTTTAGTCCCTCCAATTTGGACTTGTCCTACGCAAACAACCTTGTTCGCGATTTGTTTGTGTTTACTTTATATAAAATATTAAAATAGTGTATGGGCTGCATGACCTATATCACCCAGTCTTTGGCCTATCAGCATAAACTAGCTGACTTAAAAAGGGCTGCTTCACAGCATCTTGGTAATCAGTATTTTCTAACACAACGATGACCACTTTTTGATTTGTGCTCCAGACGGGAACTGTTTCTGCGAAAACAAAATCTAAACTTGAAAAAATAAAAAAAGAAGACATAAGTATTTTCAGTCTCATCCGTGAACACCTTTGATGTTATACATCTGGATATCAGCGTAGACCTGTAATTTACTTATTCCAAGACTCCCTTCAGTCAACTTATTGTGTTACGACTAAAGTCGACTAGACCTTTTTATATTGTTACATTAACAAATCTCCGCAACGACTGATCATGCAGATCTTGTTGGCTTGAATAATTTAAAATTCAACTTTTATTTTAGAAAATCTCATTTTGATAGCTTTGTTATTAAATCAAACATGTTGAATCTAATGAATAATAATCAGCATAATTACAGCTAAAAAAAGTGACTAAACTTTTTTTGTCAATCACCGATAAGATACACATGAAAATGGATTTTTTTGTAGATGTTTTTTACAAGTTTTTTGTAACTTCTATTGCTGTACTTTTCCTATCCGCTTGCAGTGGTGGCAACAAAGGTGATGAGAGCTCTACAGCACCGTCAGTTTCTGTTTTACCCAATATTATTATTACTTCTCCGACAACTAGTCCTTTGGTAACCAACCAAAACAGCTTAACAGTCACCGGACTTTGTATTGATGGTGCTACAGTATCTGTTGACGGAGACAGTACCGCATCAACAGCATGTTCAGGCACTAGTTTTACAATCACTTTGACTGCCGTTACTGAAGCGACTTTTACATACAATTTTAAAGAATCTACTTCATCTTCAGATATTTCAAATCCTACAACTCTGCAATGGACTAGAGATATCACGGCACCAAGCGCACCTGCTATCACAGCCCCTGTGGCCAATCCACACATTTCAAATAGTTCATCAATAGTGATTACTGGAACTTGTGAAATCGGAGCTCGCGTTAATATTTCTGGCAATACGTCAGGATCTCAAACTTGTGCAAGCGGAACTTTTTCATTCACGGATTCACAATCAACCAATCAAACTTATAATTACTCGCTGACACAAACTGATCTTGCAGGAAACACATCAAGTGCAGCTAACGTTGTTTGGCAATATGACACTGTGGCACCACTGGCTACTGTGATCACATCACCTGCTGCAAATCCCTATATTTCAGCTGAAAGTATATTTTCATTGACCGGCACTTGTGAAAACAATTCCACTGTTAATCTTACAGGATATGCAACTGATTCAATTCTTTGTTCAAGTAATACATTTAGTTTTCCATTTTCTGCATCAACCGATGGAACATACAATTATTCAATCTATCAAACAGATCAAGCAGGAAATATTTCATCGGGCATAAACTTTCAATGGACACGAGACACCACAATACCCTCAACTCCAGTCATCACATCACCCGTTAATCCTTATTTTTCGAATTTGAATTCTGTCACAATTAACGGAACTTGCACCGCTGGTTATTCTGTTGAAATTTCTGGTGATGATTCAAATTCGACAACATGTTCTGCTGGTGGAGTTTTCAGTTTTACAGTGAATCAAACGACAGATGCCACATATAACTATTCTATTGTTCAAAAAAATCTGGCTCTTCAATCTTCTGGGGCAGTTAGCTTTAGCTGGACTCATGACACTGTAGCACCAAGTGTTCCTGTCATCACATCACCGGTCGGTAGTCCTTATTATTCAAATACGAATACTTTAATTGTGGCTGGAAATTGCGAAGCTAACGCTACTGTGAATATAACAGGTTCGTCAACTACGACAGCTAGCTGTGATTTTAGCGGAAATTTTAGTTTAAGTCTAAATCAGCCATTGGATGGAACTTACAATTACATTTTCACTCAAACAGACAAAGCAGGAAATACTTCAATATCAACAGCTATTTCATGGAGCATTGATACTGCAGGGCCTGCTGCACTAACTATCACAAATCACACATCACCTTATTTATCGAACACTAACAGTGTAACTATAAGTGGGGCTTGCGAAATCAATAGCTCTGTACAAATTTCTGGAGACTACACAAGTTCTACGACTTGTACGACAGGAACTTATAGTTTTACAGCAACAAAATTAGTCGACAGCAGTTATAATTTTACACTCAATCAAACAGATCTTTCAGGCAATACTTCAACG
>JAYSQO010000086.1:0-3757 GCA_043721535.1 Bdellovibrio sp.
GGGGATTGAATATTCGCCTTCGTAGGCAATATCTAGCAATTCCTGTTGCTGCTCAGCCGTGCGGGTGGCTATTAACTTCAGCAGTTTGTCGCCGTCTAATGCGTTGATACCGTTTTCATTGGCAAATTTCTGTGCGTCTGCGGTGAAAGTAGAGGTGGTTTCTCACTGCATGCCTGTCTCAATTCCTTGAAGTTTTTTTTGTTAATCATGCCGGATTCGGAGGTTTTCTTCGTATTCATGGAATATCTCATTCAGAAGGTTGCCGCCAGTCAACTTCATAAATTGTGCAACAAATTTTAGCTTAATACATTGTTATGATGCATTCATTGATTTTTAAATTTGGCATAAGTGTTTCATAGATTAAGGCTTGTACATGTTTCATATTATTCATATTTCTGACCTACATTTTAAAGATGATCTCTATCTACCTAGGGTGGTTAGAGCTTTATGTGATGATCTTAAATGCATCCAAGCAGGTGTGCCAATTGATGCTATTGTTTTTAGCGGTGATGCTGCAGCTAAGGGTCAAACTAAAGACGAAGATATTGAAGCAATCGTAGCTAAATTTATATCGTTTGTAAGGGCTGCAGTGGGTGCAGAGATACCCGTCTTAATTTGTCCTGGCAATCATGATGTTGATTTGAGTCAAAAAGCATTTATTTACGAACCGCTTTTTGCGGGCATTACGTCACCAGATAAAGCTAATGAATTTGTCAAGCAATCGAACAAACCAGATACTGAGCCTTTATGGAAACATTTAAGTGGATTCCGGTCGCTTGCACGTACGATAGATCAAGATGCATTTACCAATCATCCCTTGTACTATACAAAAATAATTTCCTCTAATGGAGTCAAGGTTGGTTTTGCATGCTTGAATTCTGCATGGATGACTAAAGGAGGCGGTAGCGCTGATTATGGTCAGCTTTATTTGGGCGAATATGTTCTTGATTTAGCTCGAAAAGAACTAGAGAACGTAGACTTTCGAATAGCAATCATGCATCATCCATTGGATTGGCTTGCGCCAGAAGAAAAAGCCAAGATACAGCGATATTTGACATTGAATTTTGATGCATTTATTTGTGGACATAATCATAATAACAATGCAGATTCATTGAATTCAAATATAGGAAGTCTTTTTACTAGTAATACAGGTTGTGTATATCAGTCTAATGAATATTTCAATGGGTATTCCTCTTTGAAAATTGATGTTTCAAGAAAGAAATGGGTATTAAATGCAAGAGAATATTATTTTCAACGTGAAGTATTCGATATCGCAACACGTTTTGCTAAAGGTGGAGTATGGGAATCTGATTTTTCGTCAAGTTCTGTAGGTTTGCAGGTTTTAATTCCCGGTGAAGTCGTTCGTGCAGTAAATGAACGTGCAAACTCATTATTACTTTCATTTAATTCTGAAATTGCGCCTAAATCTATAGGAGCAATGTTCGTGGAGCCACCATTATCAAAGATGAGTGAAAAGGAACTTTTTGCAAAAACAAAAGGTAGTTCTGTCCCCGTGGGAGCATATGAAAGTTTAGCTTCTTTAGGTGAGAAAAAAGAAGCCATATTATTTATAGGAAAGAGAGAGACAGGAAAATCGTTACTACTGCATCACATCGCTGTAAATTGTTTTCAGTCATTTAACAAGCAAGCGAAAATTGGAGTTGTTGTAGATCTTCATGTGGCTAAGAGATTTACTGAAGCTGCACTGTTAGAGCAATCTGTTGAGTTTTGTGGTGGTGAGATAGTGCGACGCGATTTAATAGGTATTTTAAAAGCTGGAGAAATAGTGGTTTGTATCGACAATATAAAAATTGAAGATAAAAAACATATTGAAGTATTAAATAAATTTGTAGCTAGCTATCCAAAAGTTCGATATATTTTTGCAACTTCAGAAGAGTTGTTTGATGGATTATCTGGAAGTTACGATCTGGAGTTGGGTGTAGATATTAGTAAAATATTTGTCCACTCTTTTCGCGCACGTCATACTAAAGAGTTGGTAAAAAAATGGTTTGGTTCTAATGATTTAACTTTAAAAAAACGGATTGAAGATATTAATTTATTACTTGATCGACTACGTGTGCCTAGAACGCCATTTTTAGTCTCCATTTTATCTTGGGTTTTAGAGCAACAACCAAATGCTTCTGTGGTTAATAAAGCGTCAGCTATCGAGGTTTTAATTGAAGGATTGCTAGGTAAATTTCATGAATCAAAATCTCGAAAAGGAATTGATTCAACTATACAGCAGCATTTTTTGACAGAATTTGCATTGCACCTCAATAAGTTAGATCGTGATTGGATTGAAAGATTAGACTTTGATGGTTTTGTCATAGATTATTTTAAAAATCGTGGTTTAAATGTTGCAACAGAAGGCTTCGCTATAGATCTAATTCGTCGAGGGCTGCTTTTTGCTACAGATGATAGAGCGGGATTTAAATTTGATTGTTTTCGCGCATTTTTTTTGGCTAAAAAATTTGCTGAATCATCTGAACTTTGGATGGATGCTCTGCGTGCTGAAACAGTATCACGCTATGCCACAGAATTAGATCTTTTCACCGGATTGCATCGTGACCGAATTGAGGTATTAAGAGCTGCAAAAGAGCTTTGTGCCAAAACATTTGCAACACTTGCTATTGATTTCCCGTTGGATCAAATTGACCAGTTGAGCATGCAAAGTGTTTTAATTAATAATAAGTTTTTAAATCATGTAGAAAATGAACTACTCGTTGAAGAAAAATCAGATGATGAAACACACCATGAGACACCTGATATTATTTCAGTGGATCATGAAGAATCAAGAAAACGAAAACAACTACCAGATATGGGTGAAATTGGTCGCTATCTTGAAAGTCTAAGAGTTTTTTCTATGATTTTAAGAAATTCAGAATTGATTAACGACATTAAATTGAAAAGTGAGTGCTTTGATCTTGCTTTGGTTCAATGGGCTAATACTAGTAATATGGTAATACGCGATACTATTGAAAATCAAAATCAAAATGAAAATGAAAATGAAGCGAAAAATTTAGAAAACGATTTAACACAAAAGGAAAAAAATATTAAAGTTGCTTTGTCAAAAGCGATGGTTACTCAAATGATTCTTGCAGTTATGTGTGAATCGCTGGGTACACCTAAATTGGAGTTATTTATTAGAGAAAAAGCAAATGATTCTAGAACTTTGGTTAGATTGTTAGCTGTAGCTTTAGCATTCCATGCTGGTGATGAGAAAGCGATTCAAATGGGAAAAACTTTGATAAAAGATTCTCGAAATAATGGTTTTGTTTTGGAAATATTATTTTTCAAAATATTGAGTATCTTTTTATATAACGGAAAAGATGACCCTAACCTCAAATTAAGAGATTTTCTTGGTGATGTCGTGGTTCAATTGCGCGGTGTAGCTGCTAAGCATGCCGCAGCTATGAAAACTAATTTCTTGGCTCAAATTGATAAAAATTTATTAATCAAAGATTTAAATATTAGTGATTAATTTGAATAAATAAATTTTGAAATCAGTATTGTCCTTGAAGTAGATTTTTTTAATCACTTCCCAAACGAATCCTTTAACCCCACCGCCAAGTTAAACACCGGTTTACCCACCACAGAATCCACCCTTTCTGCACAGAAGGAGCCGTGGCGTTCGAACTGGAACTTGTTTTAGTGGTTTGCTGAATCAATCGCAGGATAACTCAAGCTGCTTTTCTGAATTCAAGCGGCATCAGCCCTTCTTTACGGGCATCTAAGAGGACGATTTCTACAATCGTGC
>JAYSQO010000087.1:0-9447 GCA_043721535.1 Bdellovibrio sp.
TAGCTTCGTAACTAAAATTCTAAGAAGTTCTTGAATTTGATTGGATCCCTTTTATCCATTCATGACACAAAGCATTCCACCATCAACTGAGAAGAACCAAAGAAAGCTTGTGTCTGCAATAGCCATTGAAAATTGAGGTTTTTCAAAATTAATTAACCCTGATTTTTCAGAAAAGTAAGAACCCTCATTAAATCGTAAATGCACTTCAATTCCATTCATGACACAAAGCATTCCACCATCAACTGAGAAGAACCCTAATAACGGCATCTAACTTGCTCTATATAAGAATGTGGATCTTCGAAAAACAGCTTACCACTTATTAAGTCTTTTAAACCCCCCTGCTTTATTTAAAACGGGTTTTATCTATTTTCTAAGTTTATGTCTCGTTTTGACACAAAACACAGTTCTAGCGAATGAACAGACCAGCAGAAATCGTCATTTGCCTGTCGAAACTGGGAACAATCAAAAAGAATATAACTTTGATATTTATAACACTGAATCTCCGATATCTGACCAAGTTTACGGGTCTGTATCTACTGTTGAAACCAACACAAGTCCTAAAATGCGCAGTGTTTTTAATGAGATCGAAAAAGATATTTTAAATATACGTCAAAATGCTGAAATTAATTTTGTAAGTCTAGAAAAAGATAAAAAAACAATTTTTAAAAATTTTGAATCATTGAAACAAAAAATTTCTGACTTTGAAAAAAACTACGCAGATAAAAATCCAGAAAATTACAGAATTACTTTTAGTGTTGTTAAATTTTTTATGAGCGGTGGCGGTCTTGTTGTATCACTTGTTATTTCTGATTTACCAGCAAGCACATTAAACGCATTTAATTTAAGTATGGCTTTTTTAACTGCAGGCAGCTTGTCAGGAATAGTTATGTTGCATAATCAGCAATTAGGATCTTGGCTAGTCAAACAAACTAAAACTTTAAATTGGGTTAAAGACAAAGTTAAAAATAAATCTATCGAAATATTAAATAAAAAAATCTACATGAATGAAATCACTGAACAAGTCAGTGCTTACAGCCGTTGGTATTTATTAGAGTTTGGCTTTATACAAACAATTCAATTCGTTAATTTTATGACCGGTGTGTCACCTGAATACGGTTTATCAAAAATAATCGAATATAGTTTATTAGCAACTGCTGCTATACCTACCCAAGGCAGTTGGGAAGCGGGCTTTGTTTTGAAACGAAATCGTGAAATAGAAAGCAATCATCTAAATAGTAATTATTCAAAATACAAAATGGATAGATCTTCTTTGATTGTTTCATCGATTTCAACAGCGATGATCTTAGCACATGCGAACGGCATAGACACAACTTATGGGTTAGTCACTTTGGGATTATTAGGCGTCGCTAATCTAATGAACGAAGCCCGAAAATCTCAACCCTTTTGCCATAAGTTGTTTATGTAGATTTTTTTATTTTTTTCATCTTATACATCATGTAACCGTGAAAAAAGAAAGCAACCGCCCACTTCACCCAGATGGCTGTAGCCCCGTGATGATAAGCATAAACACCCGTAGTGACAGAAGTAAACAGACCTAAACTGTGTAAATGAATTCGCTGAGGCATAATAATAGATACTAAAAATGTTAATGTTGATATCCAGCCAATCGTTTCAATAATGATTGTATTCACTCTATTTTCCTAACTTCTTCTTAATTTGATTTAAGCTTTCCGTCGTTGCGCGCACCTTCAGAGTCACACCTTTTTCATTATAGGATTCGCTTAAGACACGCATTTTTGATCTGATTTCACCAATCACTCCTTGCACAGTGTAGGCAATAAATAGATCTTCATCGACCATATCATTTTCAAAATAGCTCAGGATTTTTTCACGTAAACTTTTAAGATCATCTTTATCACGTGTTGATAACATAATCGCTTCTGGATATTCCATTTTTAAATCAATCATTTGCTGTTCATCAAGACGATCACGTTTATTTAAGATTAGAAGACTTGGCACATCGTTAGCACCCACTTCATGAAGTACATTTTTTGTGACCTCTAGCTGCGATCTAAAAGATGCATCTGATGCATCCACCACAAAAAGTAATAGCGACGCATGAAGTGCTTCATCTAGTGTTGATTTAAAACTGGCCACTAAATCATGGGGAAGTTTTTTGATAAACCCCACCGTGTCTGATAATAAAATTTTTGGTCGGGTTTCAGGGTGAATGGGTCTAATTGTTGTATCCAGTGTTGCGAAAAGCTTATCCGCGATCAGCACTTCACTGCCCGTCATAGCCCGCATCAGTGATGATTTACCCGCGTTCGTGTAACCGACTAACGCCACAGATATTTCTTGTTCACGTCTTGCCCTACGCACTTGATGTTCGTTACCGATTGATTCTAATTCAGTTTTTAATTCTTTGATGCGATCTCTGATTTTTCGCTTATCCAGTTCAAGGCTGCTTTCGCCAGACCCTTTACCACCGACTCCGCCCCCACCGCGGTCTTCTCCCCCGCCCGTTTCACGAAGTCTTGGCGCTACATATGTCAGTCTTGCGATTTCGACTTGAAGTCTAGCTGCTTTTGTTTTAGCATGACGACTGAAAATTTCAATAATCACACCAGTACGGTCTAAAACCGTTACACCTGTGGCACTTTCTAAATTGCGTAACTGAGACGGTGACATTTCAGTATCCACGATCACAATCTGGGCTGAGCCCTTTTGTTCTTCAGAAAGAATACTTGTTGATGTTGTTTCTTCAACTTCTGCTTCAGAATTTTCTTCATCAGTTTTTTGCCATTTAAGCGCCGCTTTGGAAAGTTTGTGTTCAACCATGGCCGCAATTTTACCAGTACCGCCTGTCCATTCAGCTAATTCTTTTAATTTCCCATCACCTAATACTGAAGTTGATTTATCAGAGTCTCGCCTTTGCGTAACTGAGCCGACAACACTGTAACCAAGTGTTGTCACTAAGCGTGTTAATTCTTGCAGCGAAGCTTCAAGTTCACCGTTTGTAATTTTTGGAAGCTGTAGCCCGACTAAGACAGCATTTTTTTTGATTTCTTGCATATTAACTTGTTCGCCCGATTCTGTTCATTTAATTTAGACTTATGGTTTATCATAAAATCCTGGTGATCGGCAACGCTTGTTCAGGGAAAACAACACTCAGCCGCTTACTTTCACGTCAATCACAAATTGATGTAACCTATGTTGATTCTATCCAATTTGATAAAGACCTCAATGTAAAACCCTACAAAGAAACAACCGAGATACTCAATCGCATCATGGCCCAGAACCATCAATGGATTATTGACGGCTTTGGGCCTCTGGATAATCTCATTGAACGCTTTAACCAGGCTGACCATATCGTTATGATTGATTTACCTGTTTGGCGTAATTACTATTGGGCTATTAAACGCCAATTCACTAACCTGATTAAAATTGCACGGTCTGAGTTACCAACTGGATCTAACGAACGAAGCTTTCACCATACAGTAAAACTTTTTAAATCGATTCATCAAATTCACAATAAAATGCGGCCAGAGCTTTTACGTATTTTAAATCGTGATCAGTATAAAAATAAAACCCTCATAATCAGCACTTACAAACACTATAAATCTCAATTTGATACGTCTAAGAAATAGTGAGTTGAATTGATTTAGTCCAAAACAGACTTAAGCTACTGATATCGAAGATTAATTTAAAATATATTTGTTCTATTGATCGAAACCATCGACATTTTGTTTATTTGTATGGTCTTCTAAAGCGATCTGAATTGGTCAGCGCCTTGCATTAGTTATTATTAGCGGGGGCTATTATGAAATTTTTAATCATTATTATATTAGTGTCAATAACTGCACTACTTTCATTTCAAAACTGCGCGCGCGTCACAGCTGTTGATTTGGCGGCTACACAAAAAGTCACAGATCTAGGTGTCGACGTACCACCCATTGAAGATCCTGAGCTGGAAGTCGTAAGTACAGAATGCGCGAAAGCCGAACGCGAAGGTCGACTTAATTCAGTAATTTACAATTTTGATTTTCCCAAACAAACTAAAACTTGTGACTGGGGAATCAATGGAAATTTATCTATAAAAAATGGCTATATCCAAGCTCGTGATGAAAAATATCAAACAGTTGATTTTAATCCTTCACAAACAGTTTGCGATATTAAATTGAATAATGCTTATCAGAATTCTTTTATCTATGATGATAATATCATCATCACTTTAAATAAATATATACTAGCATCAACATCTAATTTCAGCCGACATTTTTCATCACAAAATGGACTCAACCGATACAATTGGGCTTCGATCATTGGTAAAGACGCCCAAAACAGTTATGCAGATACAACTCCTGATAAACAATATTGTCTTGGCGCTGATGGGTACTCGTCATTTTGTTTATTTCCTGCTACTGAAACAACAAATAAAATTCAACTTGATTTTGACAAGTCTTTAATCCAAAAGGTTTTAGTGAACTCATCACTTTCTACTGTTGAATTAGGCGTTATCACAACTGGTGATAATGATGGTACCGACTGTATACATTCAGGTTTGAATTTTGACGTAACAGTTAAATATATTAATTAATTGTAAAAAAAAATTGGCACTGCGCTTGCTTATTATAAATTATAATGAGCAAGCAATCAGGTGCTGTATCAAACCAACACAATCTAAACTATAACGCCTTAGTAAAAGGGTTTATAGCTATTTTGGTGTTAGGCTTTACACTGTTTGTGGAAAACTCTGCGCACTCTAAAACATCCAGCGAAGCCGTAAATTGCAAGCTGGATAAAAGCAATACAGCCTGCTACAAAACACTTATTGAAGACAGTATTTATGATGATCCTAAAACCCAGTACACAAGACCCCTTTCTGACATCTACACAACACAATGGAAAAAACGAAATAAAGTCATCTTAAAGGGTCAAAAAATTGTTGTCGATATTACAGATAAAAAAGCTTGTCTCAGAATAAAAAATTATATTTTATCACAAAAATTTACAGCATCTAGACATTCATTAGAAATAAACAATCTGTGCTTAGGTCAACAAGTTGATGAAGTCGACAACTTAAGAGAAATCACTATTTTAGGGGAAACAAGCGAATCATATGCTGAGCCCTATAAAATGAACTTTGCTCAAAGTGCTGAAAATGATCTTGTTACAGAAACACGTAATATTGCAATCATGATGGCTGGCACTATGGGCGCGCTATGGGTTCTACCTGAAGCCATAACTAATTGGCACAAAGATGACTTTGATGCTGATCATGACATATTTGAAGGTTACAAAAAAAATATCACCCATAAACCAGTCTACGACATCGATAGTAATTTTATTAACTATGTGGCGCATCCCTTTTCAGGATCTGTGTATTACAGCATCGCCAGAAATACTGGACTGTCCCCATTAAAGTCATTTGGCTATTCTGCTTTGATTTCGACATTTTTTTGGGAATATGGCTTTGAATCCCTTATAGAAAAGCCGTCCATTCAAGATTTAATCATTACACCTATCATTGGTTCCATTATCGGTGAAATTTTTTATAAATGGTCTTTGAAAATTAAAGAAAACAATGGCCGCGCTATGGGGTCAGAAAAACTGGGATCAGTTATGTTATTTTTACTCAATCCAGGTGTTGTAATTTCAAAAAAGATTAATCAGTTTTTTGAACATGAAATTATTAAGAATTTTGAGTCAGACATTGTTGTTAAAAAAATTGATGTACCACTTTCCACAACTGAAAAATCAACCTACATAGGTTTTGAACTCCGCTTCAATTTTTAAAAACCAAAAAAAATGAGCCAAATCGAACTGAAGCAGTCTGATCTCTAATATATAATTTCATGTTAAAACCGCGTTGTTTTTTACAATGATCGACTTATCAGTAGTCCAAACCACTTGCCTGTGTTAATCTGAACACCAGTTAAAGCTACTTTTCGAGTCTTTGTTCATTCCGTTCATTCCTCCGAAGTCAGCGCTCAAGCCTTTAGGAGGTTTTTATGAGTAAGAAGTTATACGTTGGCAATTTGCCATATTCAGCAACAGATCATTCTTTAACAGAAACATTTTCACAATGTGGAACTGTTACATCTGCAAAAGTGATCATGGACAGAGATTCAGGTCGCAGTAAAGGTTTCGCATTCGTTGAAATGTCAACTGATGCAGAAGCAACTCAATCGATCAGCAAACTTAATGGAACAGATTTAGACGGTCGCGCTATTAATGTTTCAGAAGCTAAACCACAAGCTCCTCGCACTGAAGGCTCTCGTGGCGGTGGCGGCGGTGGTTTTAACTCTCGTCGTTCATACTAGTTTTAATTTAATTAATATTTATTAATTAATATGTTTCTTCAAACCGACCTGCAAAGGTCGGTTTTTATTTTAATCAATAGGAGATTTTTATGACTATACAGGTTATCTCTTTTAATTGTTTACTTAAGAATACTTCAGGACAGTTTATCAGTTCAACGTACAACCGTGAAGTCCTAACAACTATCGAAGACACCCAAGCCACTTTGTTAGGTTTATCAAAAGGCATGCAAAATTTGAAAAAAGGCGAAAAAAGATCTATTTCGTTAACAGCTTCAGAAGCCTATGGATTTTATGATCCAAAAAAAGTTATTCTTTATCCAAAAAATAAATTAGCAAAAACGATTCGCAACGGTGACCCAGTTTCTATCGTTGGTAAAAGTGGGGCTATTCGTTCATACAAAGTGATACAACTTCACGATGATATGGTTAGCCTTGACGGCAATCACCCTTTAGCAGGCCAAGATCTTATATTTGAAATTGAAGCTCTTGATGCCAGAGATGCTACCCGAGAAGAAATTGATCAATCATTAAATAATGTGTCAACTCAGTTGTTACATTAATTTTAGACACTAAAATTATTAATCCACATTTCATAAAATTCACAAACAGTAATGTCTGGTCGGTAATAGGAAACTTTATCAAGCTTGGCCTGATTGATACCACAGGATTCTATAGCGCCAAATTCTGATAACTGATTACTGATATTGATGCTTAAGCCATGTAATGTAGACCCGTTTTTTACTTGTAGCCCACAAAAAGAAATTTTGCCGGCCTCTGTATAGACCCCGGGCTGATCCTTTTCATCGATCACTGAATGAATATCTAAATCTGTCATCGTTTTTTGAGTCGCTTTAAATAACTCATGTACAAAACAACGAACACCCATTCCCGATTCTTTTAAATTGTATATTGGGTAAATCACCAACTGTCCTGGGTTATGAAGCGTAGCTAGCCCACCACGCGATACTTTGTGCACAGGCCATACCGCATTGGTGTTGTAATTTTCAAATTCACTATGCGCCCGCAAACCTAACGTAATGCATGTTGGATGCTCTAGTGCTAAAATATAATTTTGCTTACGATCAACAGACATCTGATGAAGATCTAATTGCAGATTCAAGGATTTTTCATAATCAACTAATCCTAAATACTGAGATTCACGAAATGTCTGAACAGGTTTTACTCTATTTGTGAACTGAAGTTCACTATTGGTACACTTCAACACGGTCACTTTCCTTAAATCCTGCGCCAGAATGCACAACGCTGATAGCTCCATCATTTCCGAAATAACTAATGATTTCTAATGTGCCTTTTGTTTTTCCAGCAACTCGTCCTAAATGATAACCAATTTCTGGATCATAAATTTCAGACCCCGTATCAATCACTTTTAATAAATCACCAACGCGTACACCAGAAATACGTCCTACATTTAAATAAATCTTTTCACCGCGGATAGCCGCGATACGACCTTCCCATGTGATTTCGTTCATGATGTCTTGAATTTGCTGAGAAAAGTCTAAGAATGCGTCTTTAATTAAAATTTCTACAAGTTCTGGATTCCTCACAAAAATCTCATCTTCAGAAGCTCTTTCCGCAACGCGCGTATTTTTTTCCTCTAAAGTCACTGTTTTGACAGTGTGAAAAACTTCTTGTTCTGTTCGAATATTTTGAATACGTAATCTAACAACAACTTCATATGTGGCATTTAAATTTCTAACTACACCGATTTGATCAGCTTGTTTTTTCAATCTAACATCAATAATTTGGCCTTCTAAAATAGAGCTCACCCCAGATTTTTGTGAATCTTTAGCTAAAGTTTTTAAATCATATTCACCGTTTTTGATATATTTTTCTGGATCGACAGTTAATTGCGTGGAATCCATCACTATAAATTTTTCAGATTGATTGAGATCATAAATAAAGGCATCACGCGAATTAGCGCGAACAGTATCAGATCTTTTTTGTGGATTTTTATCAAGAAATGGCAGCACTACAAGACGTTTTTTCATCGACCTGTCATCAGTCGCTGTACGGTAGTCTACATCTTTGATTTTACGACGAATCGCAATCGGTTTATTGTCTAATTTTGAATTTTCTGTTTGTGGTGCAAAAAAAGCACACCCAGAAATAGTAGCGAATAAAGCTAGTAAAGTTGTCACTGATAGTTTGTTTTTATTCATACGTAAATTATAAATCATTTTTACACCTCAATAAAGTCTGTACGACCAAAGATCTGATGAACTTCTTCAAAAAAGGCGTCAGAAATTTGTATTTTCTTAGGTAATTCACTTTCAAGCTCTATACCTTGACCATCGACATCGAAAACTAGACGAACGTTTGTGTCGCCTTTAAATTGATCCATCAATAAATTAAGCTTCTCAAAATCATCTTCAGCTAATTTATCTAACCGCATAGAAACTTTTTTAGTTTTTCTCATAATTTCATCAAACGGAGCAATGTTATCAACTATAATTTTAGAATTCCCCTCTGAAACCTCTAAGCCTCCACCGACTAAGACAGGTCGTTCTTCTTTTAGATAATGTCCGCATTTAGCAAAAGTATCTGGAAAAATCACAAGCTCTGCTGTACCTGATAAGTCTTCAAGCTTAGCAAAAGCCATTCGTGTTCCTTTTTTTGTAATCATTTCTTTAGACTCAATAATTAAACCTGAAACGATGACACGTTTTTTTTGTTCTTTTTGGTAACGACCATTCACTATCTGCGGAGTCTGAGGCTTTTGTAATGCTGGGTCTGGCAAATGGGCTGGTAACTGCGCAATTTCACACGTCGACCAAACCTGAGACAATTTTTCAAAACCTTTTAAAGGATGATCGCTTAAGTAAAAACCTAAAACTTCTTTTTCATAAGCTAAAGACTGTGTTCTTGACCACGTTCGTGTTTCATCTAAAATAATATCTTCTTTTTCACCAGCCATATCAAATAGACTGACTTGTCCTGAGTCTTTGTCTTTTTGGGTGCCAATAGCACGGTCTAAAAAACGACTATAACCCAGTGTAAGCTGTGCCCGATGAAAATTAAATCCGTCAAATGCACCGGCTTTAATTAAATTTTCGATCACTTTTTTATTCACACGTCTTAAATCAACATTTTCAAAAAAATCATCTAAGTTTTTAAATTGATGATCAGGCATTTTTTTTCT
>JAYSQO010000088.1:0-3689 GCA_043721535.1 Bdellovibrio sp.
AAAGTGCATCGTGCTGTTTTGTCTTATCTAATGTTTTAACTTCTGAAATGATTAGATAATTTTTTTCAGCCATTTCATACTTGCCAGTTTGAAATAAAAGTTCACTGTAAGCATAACGTGATATATAGTCAGGTTTGGCAGGATCTTCATAGTTTAGTAAAATTTCAAAAGCTTGTTCAGTTAATTTTGAAAATTCAACATGTTTTTTATTTTTCAGCCAAATATCCCACCATTTTTTTGAAATCTCTAAAGTGACTTTTTTAAAGTCACTTTGACAGTCAGTTGAACTGAACTGTTGGCAAAACAAACCTAGATTTTTTAAATATGCAATCACTTGCGGTCTGTTTTTTAAAGTTTCTTCAGCGTCTATAAGGCGCGCATAAATTTTAGGAGAATGAGAACTTGTTGAATAATCTTCAATAAATTCTTTTGCAAATACACTGATTTCTTTATAACGTGAATGACTTTCGTATAAATTAGCTAAGTTGATAATTACATCGCCTAATTCATCAGGAGTTGTTATTTTTTTGAAAAATGAGTACAGTTGATCAGGCGGCATTGTTTCGCCAACAAATAATGTTAAATCTCTGATGGCTTCTTTTCTAAGGTTATACTTTTTTTGATCTTGAGTGTCTGCTGGATTGATTCGCACGACTGTCAAAAGTTGTTGTATGCCTTCATCAGTTCTTTTTAAATTATAAAAAGTCCAAGCTGATTTGTAAAGTCCGTACGGGTAGGCCTTAGAATTTGGATATTTTTCAACGGCTTTAAATTTTTCTAAAGCCATTTCAAATTTTTGTTGATTGTAATAAAGCTCACCAACTTCAAGATAGGCATCCGAAATCAAAATTGATTTCGGATGATTCTGAATTAATTTTATATATAAATTTTGCGCTTTAGAAATTTTCGTAATCTGAGAATTAGCTAAGGCATTATTAAATAAGACAGCATCCATTTTAGAATATTTTGGAAAACGATTTTCTAAAAGATCATAAATAACGATAGCGTCTTTTAGATACTGTCTTGCTTGTTGACTAGGTAGTCCTAAATTAAATAATTTTTTTTGTGATTCTAAATTTAAATCGAAAAAACGACCAGATTTAGCGCGGCGCATGTAAAGTTCAGCTAAGCGATAATAAAGGTCAGATTCATCTGGAGCGCCTTTTTTCTTAACTATAATTTTTTTAAGTGATTCAATGGCTTTTAATTCTGATTTAGAAATCAATACTTCTGAATTAAAAGCATTTTTTTGATTAACATCTTCGTTTGTTGAATTCAACTTAACTTCAGGAAGTAAACCTTTCATGCTTTCTTGGGCAGTCCAGCCTGTTGTTGTACATGTAGAAATCAATAATGCTAGAAATGCTTTAGAAAATTTCATACTCACTCACTTACTGTTGTAATCAGTTTTAAGTTTGGAAACCCAGCCATAGATGCTGTGTACATAATTTTACGTAGTGTAGCATAAGGTAAATTTTGATCAGCTTGCAGCATGATCTTGCCTGTTTTTGCTAGCTTCTCATCTGACTTATTGATCTTCATGAGTTCATCAAATAGTGGTTTGATAAATTGATTATCGTTTGGATCAATGGCATTTTGAGCCACTTGATTATTAGTGATATCAGCTACAGTAAGTTGATCAACTTTAATTTCAGTTGGTGAGGCAGAGATTTTAACACCGTTGACTGGATTTTTCTCAGTATTTGATGAAGGTAATCTTAAGCCACTCACAGGGTCTATTGTAATTTCGCCAGCTGCGAAAGACTGAAGTAAGAACACAAGTAAAATTGTGAACATATCCGTCATAGACGTGATGTTTAATGTAAATGATTGATTTCTTTTTATAGGCACTTCAAATCGTCGTTTTGACATATAAATCACCCATCCAATGTGTTGCTAAAAACAATTTCAGGAAACATGTAATCGGTCATGACATCTTGACCTGTTTTTGCATCTTTAACTGGAAATTTGATATCTTTAGACCGCGCTTTGCGGGCTTCATCCATGACCTTAACGATGTCATTGTAAATCACATCTGCATCTGGGTTGATATCTATTTTGAAAAGCTCAGGATGTAGTTTTTTAACTTCAATCAGTTTCCCATGAAGTTGTGGTAAATCGATTTGTTTGTCTTTGTTAAGACCAACAACATCAATTTTTTGTTGTCCGTTTTCAGTCACAATAATTCTAACACCATCAGTTTTGCTGACCACTAGTGAAATAGTGGCTGCTTTAGGATTATTGATTTGTTTTTCAATAGCTTGTTTTACTACCTGGGGCAGCTCTGTTTCAATAATCATCATTTGAACAAAGGCCGATGAAATTAATAGAACTGGTACAAGTTTAACCATCACGGCAAGGAGAGGCGCCAGATCAAGTTCGAACTCAGAGTTTCTATTTATATTCAGTTTAAATCTTTTAGCCATAAATTCACCAATGCCTTATGGGCCTCTTAATTAAGAGGCCTTTGTGTTTGCAGAAGGAGGAGCAATTGATTTATTAGTTGTTGTTTCAGGAAATATTTGGTCTTTTCCTAAACCAGGAATGCTACTGCTTGTTAATGTTTCTGTTAATTTAGAGCATTTTTCTTGAAGCTGTTCTAAAAGTTCATTTTGACGTGAAGTCAAAAATGAAAAGATAACCATTGCAGGAATCGCCACAGCAAGACCTAAAGCTGTTGTATACATTGATACGGCAATACCGTTTGCTAACATCTGCTGTTTAGTTGCAGGGTCAGCTTGAGCAACCGCTTGGAAGGATAAGATCAGACCGTGGATTGTACCTAATAAACCTAATAGCGTAGCAACGTTGGCTAACATTGATAAATAATGTAAACGTTTAGTGTATAAAGGAACTGCTTCAGACATCGCGATATCTTGAGCTTGGAAAATAGTTTCATCATCACGATCAGCTTTTTCAAGGATCACTTTAAAAGCTTTTGCTAATGGTTTATCTTCCATTTGTGCGCAAGTTACAATCGCTTCATCAATTTTTTTAGATAAAACTAAATTCTGAATTTTGCCTGTGAAAGCTTCAACATTCATTCCATATTTTTTGTAAAGAGCTTGAGTTCTTTCATAGGCAAGTGCAATCACGGCACCACCGGTGCCTAAAATAATCCAACCGACAACACCTGAATCCACAATAACGTTAAATAATCCCATTTTCTTTCTCCTTCATTAGCTGCAAAAGCAGATTTATTTTTTATTAAATAACTAAACTAACTGGCTTTCAATTCAGACCATTTACGAATCTGATCGATGCCGACCTTTTGTATATCGTGAAATCTAACTGCGTAATAGAGTCCTGATTTTGAATTCAATCGTTCTCGAGTAAAGTTTTTACGAATTACTTCACATTCAATATTAAATGAAACAGAATTTGATTGATTGCTCTTCACATGGATCTTCATCTGGTCGCCGACCTGGATCAAAGGCGTGTTTAATAAACATAAACCACCTGATTCAGAAATCGACGTTAGGACACCATCAAAAAAACGAATGTGGTTGTGGCCCATCAATGGAACAAGCACTTCTGTGCGGCTACTTTTACGTTCAATAAAAGCTGCTTTTAATTCAGGGTTTTGCATTAATACTGTAAAGCGGTCTTTGCTAAACTCAGCACATTCAAATACCTGAGTCCAAGATTCTAAATGTTGCGCCCACACATAATTATAATCCATCAACTGA
>JAYSQO010000089.1:0-59223 GCA_043721535.1 Bdellovibrio sp.
TGACGGGACTGAAAATATCGTAAGCCTTCGGAGGGTTTCTCCTCAGGCTCCGGATCGTAATTTGTCGATCATTAGTTCGGGTAACGTTGGAATTGGTAGGGGCGCAGGGACTTGAACCCCGGATCCTCCGGTTATGAGCCGGATGCTTTAACCAACTAAGCTACACCCCCACCGGATGTTTTTATAATATATATTTACGACTAGCTATCGACAAATGTTTTTAGTTTATTCGATCTGCTTGGATGTCTTAATTTACGAAGCGCTTTTGCTTCAATCTGACGGATACGTTCACGTGTTACATTGAAATCTTGCCCGACTTCTTCCAAAGTATGATCCGATTCTTCCCCGATACCAAAACGCATACGTAAAACTTTTTCTTCACGCGGAGTCAACGTCGATAATACACGACGTGTTTGTTCTGCTAAGTTGATGTTCACGATCGCTTCTGCCGGATTGATCACTTTTTTATCTTCGATAAAATCACCTAAGTGCGAATCTTCTTCTTCACCCACTGGTGTTTCTAAACTGATTGGCTCTTTTGCGATTTTTAAAACTTTACGGACTTTATCAACTGGCATATCCATGCGATCTGCGATTTCTTCAGGAGTGGCCTCACGACCTAATTCTTGAATCAACATACGTTGAGTTCTTACAAGCTTATTGATCGTTTCGATCATATGCACAGGAATACGAATTGTACGGGCCTGATCGGCAATAGCACGTGTGATTGCTTGACGGATCCACCATGTCGCATAAGTTGAAAACTTATAACCACGGCGATATTCAAACTTATCAACGGCTTTCATTAAACCGATGTTGCCTTCTTGGATTAAATCCAAAAATTGTAGACCACGGTTTGTGTATTTTTTTGCAATCGATACAACTAGACGTAAATTGGCTTCAACTAATTCAGATTTTGCAAGATCCGCTTCACGTTCACCTTTCCAGATGGCCGTGTAAGTTTCTTGGATCCAGCGGAAATTCATTTCAGTATCGAAATGTAAACGTTTTAAACGAACTTCAGCTTCTTGTGCTTGATGTGCGTACGTTCTAAAACGACCGTAACTTAAACCTGTGTCACGAGTCATTTTTGTTAATTCTTTTTCATTCGATTCGATGACTTTTAGTTTTTCTAATAAGGTCGCAACATCTTTTGAATATGTTTTTTCGATGCCGTCTTTGATTCTTTTACGAAGTGAAGCCATGCGGTTCACCAAGTTTTTGAATTTAATCACAACACGGTTGATTGTTTTACGATTGAAATTGATCGATTCAAAATTCGCCATTAATTTTTCATTAAATCCACGAACTTCTTCTGTTAATTTAATTTTTAAATCGGGCTTTATAGTCTCGTCACGTAATTGTGTGAAAGCTTTTTCTGTATCGTGTTGATATTGCGTCACGATACCAATCAATTGATGAATTTTTTCGATGTATTCTTTTTCATCGTACTGTGTGTCTTCATCTTCAAGACCACGGAAGATTGATTTAACTTTGATACGGCCTTGGTCTAAACGTTTACCTAAATTGATAATTTCGTAAGTTCCTAATGGAGACATCAACATCGCACGAACGATTTCTCGTTCACCTTTTTCAATGCGACGTGCAATTTCAACTTCACCTTCACGAGTTAAAAGTGAAACTGAACCCATTTTTCTTAAATATAAACGAACTGGATCACTGCCTTTGACGTCTTCAGCTTCTGCTTTTTCTTCAGCATCAACTTCTTCGTCATCACCAGCTTCAGATAAGAATTCTTCTTTTTCGTCAGCGCGGGCTTGTTCAGTGTGTTCTGTAATCACAACGCCGTTAGCTTCTAGAGTGTGCATCAAACTATCTAAAACAGTTGCTGCGATAATTTCTAGAGGTAAAGATTCATTGATCTCTTCTATTGTTAGGCGGCCTTTTTCTTTGGCCACTTTGATCAGCTTTAAAACTTCTTCTTTTGCTAAAACATCTTGTTCGGCAATCGTTAAAGTTTTTGCTTCATTTCTTTCGCTTTGATTACTGCTCATTGAACCCCGCCGGTATTTATAATTCGATTATTAATAATAAATTAAAACTATTTTTTTAAAGAGAGTCTGTTTTTATGAAGCTCAGCAAACTGTCGCAACTTATTTTCATTCTCGAGTTGCGTTGGTAAACTGGTTTTCATATCGTGCGCCATTATTTTTGACTGCTCTTTAATTTTTTCCTGCTGGATACGATGGATTAAATCTGAAATAAATTTGCGCTCTTTTTCTTCGTCAAATTCAGACATTTCAGCAATGTCTAATTTTGTATTTTGAAAAAGTAACTCTGGTTTATCAATCTTATCAATCAGCAGACTGACAAACTTATCAAAACGATTGGCATCTTGTCTATAGACTTGCTCAGCATTTTCAAAAATTTGTTTGATACCTAAGTGTTTGATTTGGCTTAATAATTGCTTGAAGTCCAAAGGGTCTTTCTGCTCCAAAACCATCACCAAATTGGCACGACTCTTGAGTACGTTTTGCAAAAGCATCAATTCAACTTTAGGCGCATCTGAGATCTTAATTTTTTGAACTTCAGACATTTCTGCTAACAGAATGGGATGATTTGTGTTGCTCACTGCGGGTGTTTGATTTTTAGCAACTTGTTTTTGCAAGTTATAAGACTGTTGACTACGACCCGTAGCATTACCAGTCAGTGCAGACCGTAGCCATTCTTTGGTGACTCCCATGATCTGACAGACGTCATCAGCGTATAAACTTTTCAGTCTTGAATCGACGATCGCATCAAAAAGTGGTCTGAGCTTGTCAGAAAGCTTCACTTTTTGCGAAGGCTCGCCCCGATAACCCTGCATCCAAGTTTTCAAAATCACTTTGAATAAGTCAGGACTTGTTTGAATTTTTTCACGCAAGGCTTCAACACCGAACTTATGAATAAATTCGTCAGGATCTTTAGCTTCGGTTAATGTTAACCCGCGCGGAAATAATCCCTGTGAAAGCAAAATAGGTAAACTGCGTTCTGCGGCCATCTGCCCTGCTTCGTCTCCGTCAAATAAAACAACAACATTTGTCGTCAGACGTTTGACAAGTTTTGCGTGGTCCGCGGTGAGTGCCGTTCCCATTGTGGCTACAGCATTTTTTAACCCCGCTTGAAATAAAGTAACTAAATCCATATAGCCTTCAACAACTAAAACCACATCTTCTGTACGAATATGTTTAGCCGTTTGGGCCAAGCCATAAAGAACTTTTCCCTTATGAAAAACGATAGATTCCGGTGAATTCAAATATTTAGGTTCACCCTGTTCATGAATGCGTCCACCAAAAGCAATCACATCACCGCTGGGTGAATGAATCGGAAACATCAAACGATCACGAAATAAATCAAAGTAGCCATTGCCTTCATTTCGTTTTTTTACAAGTTTGGCTTCTTCAGCAATTTCTAAAGATATATTATTTTTTTGTAAATGCAGATTTAAAGCTTCCCATTCATTCGGTGCATAGCCGATTTGAAATTCTTCAAGAGTTTCAGCATTAAGTTTTCTTTTTTGTACGTATTGTTTAATCGGCTGATCATTGGCAGAACGTTTTAACATTTCACGAAAAAAATCTGCAGCAATTCTGTTGGATTTTAAAATTTTCTTTTTATGTTCATGAACTTGACTGACTTGATCACTGTTGTCCCGGGTCATTTCAGGAACTGGAATCCCCGCACGATCAGCCAAGTATTCTAAAGCTTCCGGAAAATTCATTCCGTTATAGTCACGTAAAAATGAAATGATATTGCCACTTTTTTTGCAGCCAAAGCAGTGATAAACTTGTTTGGCTTCGCTAACAGAAAAGCTGGCGGTTTTTTCTTGATGATCTGGAAATGGACATCGTCCCATGTGGCCACGGCCACTAGATTTTAGCTGTGTGTATTGAGAAATAATGTCCACAACATTCGACGACTCAATGACTTTGTCGATAAAATCTTGTGGATATCCCAAGTTGACTCCTGATAGATTTAATAATTACACAGATAATTTTGCTTTTATGACTTCACTTAACGTACGTCCATCGGCAGAGCCGCCCGTTTTAGCTTGGACTTCTTTCATGACGGTACCCATATCTTTAATGGTTTTAGCACCAGTCGCTGCGATCACTTCAATGACGACAACTTCGATTTGTTCTTTTGTCATTTGTGCGGGTAAGTAAACTTCCATGACTTTTAATTCGGCGGCCTCTTGATCAACAAGATCTTTACGGCCTGCATTTTGAAATTGTTCAATTGATTCTTTACGTTGTTTAATTAGTTTTTTAACAACAGCCATAACATCGTCAGTAGTGATTGGTTCTGGCCTGCTATCGATTTCTTTATTTTTAATCGCTGATTGTAAAAAGCGAAGAGTATTTAATTTTACAGAATCTTTTGCGATCATTGCAGCTTTGATATCCGCTAATATTTTTTCTCTGAGTTCCATATTGGTAACCTCTTAATTATTAACAATTTACTTAATTAACAAATCATAAAATAAACCCTTAGATGATAAATCACCTAAGGGTTAAAATGTTGAAATATCAACTAATCACGTTCTCTGAATCCACCGCGCGTTTTTTTAGTTGCGCGCTTACGGGCAGCGATAGATTTTTTCTTATCAGATACACTTGGTTTTTCGAAGTGCTCTCTTTTTTTAACTTCAGAAAGGATGCCTGCTTTTTCACAAGACTTTTTAAATTTTCTGAACGCAGCTTCGAAGCTTTCACCGTCTCTAATTTTGACTAGTGCCATTTTTAATTCACCCACCCTTTACTTTATATTTGAAACCAAATAGGAATTACTAACAAAAGGACTCCACTATGACACTTAATGACGGAAAGCATCAAGAAGTATTTAGACCTGAATTTGATGATATCGACCGAAAGTACATGAAACTAGCCCTGAAATGGGCAAAAAAGGCTCAGGGTCTGGGCGAAATCCCTATTGGTGCAGTTCTTGTGGGCCCGAACCGCAAACTGATCAGCCATGGAACCAATATCAGAGAGCTTAAGCAAACCGTCCTTGGTCACGCTGAATTGCTAGCTATTCACCGTGCTAATTTAAAAAATAAATCGTGGAGATTAATCAACTGTACTTTGTATGTGACTCTTGAGCCGTGTTTTATGTGTGCCGGTGCATTAGTTCAATCACGTATTGGTCGCGTAGTTTACGCTGCTGATGACCCAAAAGGTGGAGCCCTTGGATCGCTATCAGATTTATCAAAAGATCATAGGTTGAATCATCGTTTCAATGTTGAAAGCGGATTATTCGCTGAGGAATCTAGTTTATTACTTAAGAATTTTTTTAAAATGAAAAGATTAAAGCCCTAATTTTTAACATCTAAACGATATCCAAAACTTGGAACCGCTGTGATGATGCCATCAAAGCCTTCAATTTTCTTTTTCAGGTAATTAATCTGAGAATCCACATTTCTTGGGGTTACTTCTGAATGGCCCCAAATTGTCTGCATAAAAACCTGTCTTGAAATCACATTGTTTTTATTTTCAACAAGCAGTTTTAATATTTCAAATTGTTTCGGTGTTAAAACAATTTCCTTAGACAAGACATGCACTAATCTTGATTTTATATTCATTGCCATATTGCCGACATTGATAATATCAACTGGTGTATCAGAATTTAAAGCTTGTTTAGCTGATTGGATTCTTTTTTGAATTCTTAAAATCAATTCACGTGGGTCAAAAGGTTTTTGAATGAAATCATCACCACCTGATTCTAAAGTAGATATTTTTTCATCTGTAGACGCTACGCCTGAAATAAAAATAATTGGAATATTTTGTGTCTCAGCATTCTTCTTTAAACTTCTGCAAACTTCAACGCCATTTAGTTTTGGCATATTGTAATCCATTAAAATCAGATCTGGCCGAAAGCTATGAATCAAATCAAATGCTTCTTCCGATTTATAAGTGTACTGACACGTAAAATTCGGGCTCAGAATTTCTGATATTAACGTACAACTGTCTTGATAATCATCGATGATGGCTACTTTATGCATATGACTAAACCCCTTTATACTTTATATTCTTACTATCGAATATTTTTTTAACGGCTTCGCGTTTATCGCCCTGTATCTCAATACAGCCTTTTGAATTATCTCTGTGATAACTACCGCCAACTCCACATTTTGCTTTCAATTCTTTCGTTAAATTTTTTAAAAAATCTTCAGAACTAGGCAACTGATCAATAACAGTTACTGTCTTTCCACCGCGACCGTTCTTTTCAATTCTAAAAACGGCACAGAATTGATTTTTTTGAATTTGCCCCTGTACTGCTTTTTGTTTTTCCGCGCGTTCTACTGCCCCAGACATTTTAAGCTGATCTTTGGGGTCATCGGAATAAACTAGAACTCGATCCTTGTTGGACAAAATAAACCTCTATTTAACTTTTATGAGTTTATGTATAGTTGATTACTTCTCGCTCATCAAACTATGTTTTGTATACTCGTTGCCATCGAATCTGAAAAGCTGCGGCTCGTTATCCATGATAGTGATCAAATTAACAGGTTTCTGCCATATTTGATTCAAGCTCTTTAAGGTTGCATCCATGTAATTCGGCTGTAAATCAAGCCCCTCATGGGTATGTTGCAAAAGTAATTCTCCGCGATTTTCAAAATTAGCGTCTTCTATTTTGATAATTGGTTGCCCAAAATTTGCTAATTGAAACAACAATTGGCCTTTAATGGCCTTAAAATCACGACTGTCGACTTCAAATTTTTGTGTTTCTTTATTTAGTTTATAAACAAACATTTTATTTCTGATACAAAAATCTTCTGTTAAAAACTCGTCAATAAAATTGACGTCATTATATAATTTTCTCACTTCGAATATTTTTTCACGGCCTTGATTTAATTTTTTATCCCAATTTTTACGCTCTTTCACATCATCGCATTCTTCCCATTCACGACCGAAGCGACCCTTATTCCAGCGATCTTCAATGTCACGCATCAGTTCAATACCGACTTTGTACGGATTGTAACCACCCATTTTCATAAATGTTGTACCTGCATGATGATCCGCAAAATCAATAATTTCTGAATCATTAAGGATATGTCTAGTCATAATGTGTGAATGCCAGTAAGACGCCCAACCCTCATTCATGGTTTTTGTCATGCCTTGCGGAGCAAAATAATAAGCTTCATCGCGTATGATCGATAAAACGTCCTGCTGCCAGTCTTCTAGCGGGGCATAGTGCACAAGAAAAGTTAGAATATCGCGCACAGGTTCCGACGGAAACTGTGACTGAGTTTTTAATTTTTCAATCTGAGCTTTTTTAAACTGTTCCACCACATCCGGTGGGTTGATGTAATTTTGCATGTAAGATCGTTCAACTTGAAAAACATAATCTGATTCTTTAACTTCTGGTTTTTTTTCCTTAAACTGCGCAGGGCCATTTAAGATTGAATAGCGATCAATTAAATTTTCTAAACTTAAACAATTATCAATAAATCTTTCAACCACATCATAGCCGTGACGGTCAATGTAACGACGAATTCTTGTCGCATGATTCGCCATTTGATCCATCATTTTGCGATTTGTTTTGGAAAACCAAATATTATTTTTAAAAAAATCACAGTGACCATAAACATGTGACATCACAAGTTTTTGATCCATCATTGAATTACCTTCCATCAAATAGGCATAACAAGGATCTGTATTGATCACCATTTCATAAATTTTAGAAAGACCATATTCATAGGATTTTGAAAGTTGTTCATATTCCATCCCGAATTTCCAATGTGGATATCTAACGGGAAAGCCGCCGTAGGAAGCAAATTGACTGATTTGATCATAATTAACTAATTCAAATACAGTTTCAAAACAATCAAGGCCGCAGTTTTTAGCGACTTGTTGAATTTTTTTTCTTTCAGCTTCTAGTTCTAAAGTTAAATTAGCCATGCTATTTACCTTTTCCTAAGAAATCTTTGATAGAATCTAAAATTTTATCACGTGATTCGATCTGACTTAAGGTCATGTTCTCGCTATCTGCAAATTCTTTTTGTAAATCTTTTAAAAACTGCCCTGATCCATATTTACTTTCAACCTGTCCGTAAGAAAAAACATTCACTCGTGGCAAAAAATAATCTCTGATTAAATCCACACATAGTCTGGTGTCTTCACCACTCCAGTTATCACCATCACTAAAATGAAACGGATAAATATTCCATTCATTCACGGGGTAGTCTGCTTCAATAATTTGCTGGGCTAATTTATAAGCTGAACTAATCAGTGTTCCGCCAGATTCACTGGTTTTAAAAAAAGTTTCTTCATCAACTTCTTTTGCGGCAGCGTCGTGAATAATAAATCGTGTGTCTAAGCCTTTGTAGTGTTTTTTTAACCATGTATTAATCCAAAATGATTCAAGTCTTACGATTTCTTTTTGTTCATCACCCATTGATCCCGATACATCCATCATGTAAATCACGACAGCCTTTGTGTGTGGCTTCTGTGTTTTTTTAACAGTGCGATATTGGTAATCACTCCTGATAGGAATAATCACAGGATCAAGCGGATTATAAATTCCAGATGAGATATACCGGGCTAACGCCTTTTTATAAGTTTGTTTAAATTTTCGTAGACCTTCAGGGCCCACTGGTGCGATTCCTGAATAGCGATTTTTTTCTGTCATCAATTGATGTGTGCCTTTAGGTAGTATGCGTGGCAGTTCTAATTTTTCACCTAAGATATCGGCTAATTCTTCTAGTGAAATTTCAACTTCGACTAAATGTTCACCTGGGGATTCGCCGGCTTCGCCTTGCCCTTGGCCCTTTTGACCTTGCCCTGGCTGGCCCGAGGCCTGTCCGTCGCCATCGCCTTGACCCACGCCCTGTTCGTTTTGCTTCGGGCCGTATCTGAATGTCGGGATATCAATTCGTGGAATCGGAATTTTTACAAATTCGGCTTCGCGTTTTCCAATCAATTCGCCGTTCGTCACGTATTTCTTAAAGTCTTCGCGGACTCGTCCTTTAATAATACTTTTAAAGCGGTTTTGATCTTCGCGAATGGCCATACTATGACTTCTTCACATCTCCGCGGGCAAATATGCTCGCAACATAGTGTAGAACATCAGTAGCCGAAATTTCATCATAGCCAAAATCTTTAATCAGTCGTGATTTAACCACATCGATTTTTTCTTGGGTTTCTTTGTCTGTGACCGAACTAACAAGTGACGTTAATTTAATACTGTCTTTTTGATCTTCAAAAAGTTTTAATTCTAATGCTTTATGAAGTCTTTCATTCATTTTATAATTAAATTTCTTGTTGTCTAATGATAAAGCCCCGATGTAATTCATGATCTCACGGCGGAAATCATCTTTGCGGGATTCAGGAATTTCAATTTTTTCCTCAATCGCACGCATTAATCTTTCATCTGGATCATCATCAGCCCCAGTGAATAAATTTCTGACTTTTTCTTTTTGTGTATAGGCCTTGATATTATCAATATAATTTCCACAAAGCCGCTGTAAAGCACCTTCGTCGGCACTGATCGCGCGTTGAACTTCACCCTTAATAATTTCTTCGTATTCCTGTTTAACAACACCTAATAATTCACGGTATTCTTGCTTTTTCTCTTCATCTGAAATCAGTGAATGATTTTTTAAACCACTTTCTAGTTCGTTCATGACCATGAAAGGGTTTACAGATCCTTTATTCATTTGCTGGGCCATCACTAGCGCATTTGAAAGTTTATCTTGGATATATCGTGGTGAAATCCCATCTAAACCCTCACGTGTCGTTTCTTTGCGTAATTCTTTGACGTTGTCTTCCGTATAATTAGCGACTGTTTTACCGTTGTATAATTTTAGTTTTTGCAACCGTGTTAGGTTAGCTTTTTTTGGTTTTTCTAAGCGCGTAAGAATAGCCCACATCGCTGCCATTTCAATCGTGTGCGGAGCAATCGATATCCCGCGAAGTTTTTGTGAATTAAAATCTTTTTTATAAATATTTACTTCTTGTTTTAAGCGTGTGATATACGGAATATCAATTTTAACAGTTCTATCACGTAAGGCTTCCATAAATTCATTATCTTGTAATCTACGATATTCAGGTTCGTTGGTATGACCGATAATCACTTCATCAATATGGGTCTGTGCGAATTTCTTTGGTTTAATTCGGTGCTCTTGCGAAGCACCTAATAAGTCATATAAAAAGGCCACATCTAATTTTAGAACTTCGACGAATTCAATCATCCCGCGATTGGCTACGTTAAATTCACCATCAAAATTAAATGCTCGTGGATCTGAATCAGAACCGTATTCTGCAATCTTACGATAATTGATGTCTCCTGTTAATTCTGTAGAATCTTGATTCTTTTCATCTTTTGGCTGAAATGTTCCAATTCCTACGCGGTCGGCTTCTGAAACAAAAAGTCTTTTCACACGAACATGTGATAACACTTTCATAAAATCGCCGTTGTAGCGATCCATCAAATTTTTAAATATAAATCGTGATGGCGGGCAAAGTTCACCAGAAATTTTCGCTCTAAATTTACCATCTTGTGCACGATTAATTTCTCCAGCTAAATCTTGGCGCAAATAATCTGGGATTAATAGCAAAGGTTCTTCATTCATTGGGCTTGGATAAATACGAACATCTTTTCCTAATAGGCCTTCAAGCTTTCCGCCCTCATCAACCCATTCAAAAGTATACATCGCGCCATTGTCAGTTTGTGAATAAGCTTCTAAACCTTTTTTGAGCATACGACAAATTGTGGATTTTGCAGAGCCCACCGGACCGTGAAGCAAGATCACGCGCTTTTCAGTTCCGTATCCTAGGGCTGCGGCTTTAAGAACATTTACAAATTTCATAAGCTGCACATCAAGACCGAACACGGCATCTTTACCATCGTTTGGGATATCATCAAAAAATTTATATCTAACAATGTGCTTTTTAAAATCGATGTATTCTTCAGTACCAGCTTCCATAATCATGTCATACATGCGCTGATATGCATTGCGCGTGACTTTCGGATTTTTTTTCAGAAGATCTAAGTAATCATTAAAACTGCCTGTCCACTGAGGCGCGGCTTTGGCTGAATTCTGCGAGTTAGACATTTCATAGATGGCTTTTAAGTAGTTTGGCAACGACATGGTGTTTCTCCTTTTCGCAAATATTTGGAAACGGACCTACACCTATGATTATGCCTCGTATTAAATAGGTTAGCGAATTAAAATTATTTTATAGTTATCAGTCGATATTCTTCTGGCTTAGCCAGGACAAAGGTCTCGTTATAAGACTTGTTATGCTTCTGAATCGATTTAAAAACCCATATAAATTTCATTTGGTCATTTTCGATAATAATTTTCTTTAAAGGAGATTTCTTCGTTTCTACACTGACTTGTGCCAATTCTGACTGGCACACTTTAAGTTCTGGGTTTTTTTGTAAACAGCTAAAGCCTAATGTTGTGAGATCCGTATCTAGAACTGCAGCCTCAATCCAACGTGGATCTATTTCATTTTTAAAAAGTGGTTTCAAGGTTTGGCCAGCAAACGGACCTTGTACAAAGGTTTTTTGTGGATACAAAATGTACTGAATTTGATTTTTATTCATCAGTAAACTGCCAAGGCGGTATCCTAATAAAGCTTCAACTTCAATGCGGATGACCCCATTCGTTGTATAAAACACATCCATAGAAACTGAATTTGAACTGGCTTTCTTTTTATCTTCGATAAGGGCCTTTGTATTGGCATAGCGAATATCATCTACAGTTAAAGCTTTATCGTTTGTGGCGCAGCCAATAACCAGCATAAAAGTAAAACTAAGCGTTAAAAAGGTGAAAACTTGCTTTATTAATTTTGCGTTTAACATATACAATAGTGTAGATGACAAATCTAAAATTAAAACATTATTTTTTATTTTTTGTGACTTTTTTTATTCTTTGGTTTAATCACATCCCCGTTGGGGCTATTATATTGATCATTCTTTGGCAACAGATGGGGCTTTATCTTTGGAAAAACCAAATCACAGCATCCAATCAAATTTTAGTACTTATTCATTCTATTGGATTACTACCATTGTTCTTTTTTCTGGGTGCAATTGGTTCATTCGTTCCCATTTATTTAAACTCTCAGGCCTTTCATTTATTTCTGTTAGCTGCTACTCTAACACTCATTCTTAATTTTTTAATTATTACTTCTGGGTTTTCACTGTTTTTTGATATGGGCCAGCAGGCTCATCTTCGTGAAATATATCAAAAGACTTTTTCACAGCTAAAATATAGGAAGTTATTTTTCTTCAAAATAACTTTTGTGTTTTTTATTTTACAATCTATTTGCTTGTTCTTGCTGCCAGCCGATTACGCTATAGTTCTCAGTTACGTTGCTGCGATGATTATGGCTCGTAAACTGTTGGAACTGAAGCCGGAATCCTTTTATTTAGGATTGATTCGATAGCTGTAATTTTACTTTCTATTAATTTAATGCGGTCAGAATCTTTTTCCTCTTGTTTTGCTTTCAAGTAGGCACTTCGGGCTTTATCATCTTTTTTAAGCTTAATGTAAACATCACCTAAATGTTCGGCGATGATTCCCACATCAGGCGACATTTCATGGGCTTTTTCTAAATAGACGGCTGATTTTTTATAATCACCTTTTTTGTAGTAAACCCAACCTAATGTGTCTGCAATATAAGGGTCATTACTTTGTAATTTGTAAGCGTTTAAAGCAAATTTTTCTGCTTCTTCTAAATTCTGTCCTAATTCTGATAAGCTGTAGGCCATATAATTCATCGCTTGATGATTTTGATCATCATAAGCCACTGATAATCGCATGTACTTCATCATCAAGTCTTTATTTTCTGAAAGATCAAATAAAGTTCCAATATAATAGTTAATCTGACTACTTTTCGGAAACTCTAAATCCCCTTTAAGTAAACTATCAATGGCTTTAGCGTAAAGCTTTTGATCTTCAAATAATTGAGCATGCATCATAAACATTTGAATTGTTTTTTTATTTGTTTTTAAACCCTCTTGCACAACACCTAAGGCTTGATCATAGTTTTTTTGTGAGCGAAAAATCATAGCTGCACGCAATCTAGAATCTTCATAATGGTTACTGGTTGGCTGAATCTGCTGGTAGGTTAGAACGGCTTTCTGGGGCTGTTTCAATTCTTCGTAAACTGCTGCTAAATAAAATTTAACTTTGTCTGATTCAGGAACAAGAAATTTTAATTCTTCTAATTTCAAAACTGCACGATCGAACATTTTTTTATCGATCAAGATTAAAGCCATTTTAAGTTTAACGGGAATCACATCTTCAGATGCATTTTCTAAAATCTCTAACTGCTCAAATGCTTGATCATATTGGTCAGCTTCAATGTAGTGCTGCGAAAGTACTTCCGCCAACCTAGAAATTGGCCCTCTGTTTTTTTGATATTTAATGTAAAACGCTATCACTGCTTTTTTATTTTTTGTTTGCTCTAGCATTGATGAGTAAACTTGAATTGATTCTAAAAAATCAGGTTTAAGATCAAAGGATTTTTCTAAATCCTTCATCGCTGATGGATAGAGCTCTTTTTTTTCTGAATCTAAAATTGATTTAGCTCTGTAATAATAAGGTAAATGTTTTGGTTCGTATGTGTTTAATGAAATAACCCGTTTAAAGTAGCCATCTGCTTTTTGATATTTTTTTTGTTCAGAATACAAGGCGCCAATATAAAGTAAGGGCTCAGGTTGTTCTGGATTTTGTTTAATTAATTTTAAGTAAACATCTTCTGCTTTATCGTAAGCTTTTTGTGTCATCAACATCGACGCATAAAGTAATTGCATGTCTTCATTTTTTGGATCGAGAGCAATCGATTTTTGGATCCAATAAATTGAATCTGTAATTTGACCTTTGCGGTAATATTCAACCGCTAATTTTTGCATCAATGCCGGAGAACTGGCGTCGATGCTCATTGCGGATTTTAAAAGCTCAATTGATTCGGTATTGTTGCCGTCTAAAGATTCTAAATCAGCTTTCAAAAATAAAAAATCGGCCTCAGCTTGTTGTTGTGTCTTCACTTCTATTTTTTCGTCAGCGACATCAGGCACACCTAACGATGCAGGTGCTCTGTTGTGATCGTTCAGCGAAGAATCAAAGTAAGGATATCGTTCGAAGGAGGCACAGCTACAAACAAATACGAAAAATCCGCAGCCTATTAATTTCAACATAGATAATTTCATGACGACCTCTAATGTCTTTTTATCGGCATCAGAGGCGCATTCTCTGTAGTCTTGATGGTTCAAATTTTAAGCAAAAAAACAAAACTAGACCTGTAAATAAGAACTAAATAGCAATCCAAAGATGATTTTTCTAAAAAAACTCGATTAATTCACAAAATCACTAAGTATTCTGAATAATTAAGTATTTATTGATCAATTTGGACTATTTTTAGACTGGTCTAGGCCTAATCCCTTTAATTTTACTATGGCACTAACCCTAACTTAATTTAATACTGTCGACATACTTGACAAGGGGTGGCGGCAGGGCTAATTTGCCATCGAATAAGTAGGCGAAAAGCTTGAGTTTTAGGCCTTTACAGATCTTCACAAACGTAACGCAACTCTGATCTTAAGGTTTGCTAGATGCCTAAACAAAGAATTAACCAGCAAATGGGAGGCTATTGTGATGAATCAAATGGATACTTTGAACACAAAACCGAGCGCTAAAGTAAAAATTATTAAGCGTTATCAAAATCGTAAACTCTACGACACGAAGCAAAGCTGCTATGTGACATTGGACGACATTGCAAAAATGATTCGTTCTGACGAAGAAGTTATGGTGATTGATAATAAGTCAAAAAATGACATCACTGCAGCAACTTTAACTCAGATCATTTTTGAATCTGAAAAGAAAGCTTCGCAGTACGCTCCATTATTTACTTTACGCGAAATCATCCAACACGGTAACGGAAGTATTTCTAGTTATTTAGCTAAATTGGGAGCGTTTCCAATTGATTATATGACTAAACAAGCTGCTGTGACTGTTAATGTTGAAAGAGTTTCGACTGATGACATCAAGCAAAATCTTGAAAACAGAGTCGCAACTGCGGCTCGTTTGAATACTGCTGATGCAACTTCTAAAGTTGTTGCTGAAAAAGCAACAGTTTTACCAGGTTCAAACCAAGAAGAAGAGACTCCAAATCTTCCTCTTCCAAGCAGCAATCAAAATTTTGGTAGCTAGTTAGCATTATTAGAATAAAATATTAAACAGCTAAATAAAAAAGCCGAGAAAAATCTCGGCTTTTTTATTTTGGGCGATTCAAAATCTGAACTTTATAAGCAACCAGCTCTTCTACGGGCTGGTTTACTGGTTGCACCTGCTACTAGTATGTCTGAAATATCTCTTAAAATAACCGACAGCATTTCTGCTTACCAAAAACTGCAGCCTATTTTTAATCAATACTGCGAAGAGTTTTGGGCTATTTACCTAAACCATCAATTGCATGTTCTTGATATGGCCTTACTTCACCGTGGGACTTTAAACTACTGCACTGTGCATCCACGAGATCTTTTTAGACAGGCCTTCTTACATAACTCATACACAATGATCATTGCTCATAACCATGTCAGTGGTGAATTAGAGCCTTCAACTGAAGACATTCGACTGACAAAGAAATTGATTAAAGTCAGTCAGATCACTGAAATTTCAATAGCTGATCATATTATTTTTAATGATAAACAGTATTTTAGTTTTAAGGAAAATAAAATTCTTTTTTAGTACTCAGAATCATCTGAATCGATTTTATTTTGATCAAAATCACTTTGTGGTTTTCGAATAGGCGTAACGCTCATGACTTCTAAATCATCAGATAAAACGATGTCGTAACCTTCTTTTTTAGCGTTCTCTTTGTACTGACGAATGTATTCAACTTTTTCTAAGGCCTGCTGCTGTTTCAATTGCATTTCACGTTCATAGTTTTCATTAAATATTTCATCCGCTGTTTTGACTTTGCCGCCTTGATGATCTGATTCTTTCCAGATCTGCCGACCGGCCGATATTTTTCGTGGGTCAGTTTCAAGTGCTGGTTTTTTGCTATTGTTAAGACCGCCAAATTCATTCATTGATGATTTCATTTTTTGTATATTCAATTCACGCTGAACCTGCTGCATATATTTATTAGCTAAATCTTGAGGATCTACAGAGCTAGTTGTTCGTGAATTCAATGGTTGATCAATCACTAGATTTCTTTTTACTATGCTAGCTGTTTGCGGATAGAAAAAGAAATAGCCAGTACAAGCGACTGCTACGAAGATAGCTAAATTAAGAAAAGAACTTAAGCTTTTCATATAGCACTTATCGGACATTTTCACAGTAAGTTAAACATATGAGAGCTACAAGTATGTATCAGATTAAGACAGTTTAGATAATTAGGTTTTTTCTTTTGGAGGCTCCACTGGAATAATCACCACAAATTCAGTTCCAATACCCTTTTGTGATCTGACCTGAATTTCGCCGCCATGATTCTGTATAATACCATATGAGATACTCAGACCAAGCCCTGTGCCTTGTCCGATGCCTTTTGTTGTGAAAAAAGGTTCAAATATTTTTTCAAGAACTTGTGGCTCCATACCAACGCCAGAATCCTGAACAGAAATTTGAACTTTTCCGACCTGGCCCGCAATAGGTTTAATTGGTAGTATTGTAATCCATATTTGACCGTTCCCCGGAATAGCCTGCAGCGCATTCGATAGGATATTCATTACCACTTGATTAATTTGTGAGGCAAAACAAAGAATTTTAGGAACTGGTTCATAATTTTTATTAACAACCACACGGTTTTTAATTTCACCTTTAAGAATCTCTAATGTGGTATCAATTGACTCTTGAACATCAATTTCTTTAAGTTGGGCTTCTTCTAGTCTAGAAAAATTTCTTAAACCTAAAACAATATCACGAGTTCTTTGCGCCCCGTCCTGACAGGATTTAATTAGCCGAGGTAAATCTTTTTTAATAAAGTCATAATCAATAGTATTTTTTTTATTTTCAAACTGAATATCGTCTGGCTGAATTGAATCAATCAATTCAAATAAATTGTCTGCGTATTCTTTAAGATGGGTCATATTGCTAAAAATAAAACCGATTGGGTTATTTAATTCATGAGCTACTCCTGCAACGAGCTGGCCAAGACTGGTCATTTTAGCTGAATGAACTAGTTTTGTTTGAGCTTCTTTAAGTTCTGAATTTGTATTTTCAAGCTCTTTAATTTTTTTCTTCAGATCATTTCTGGCCTGAAAGACTTTGTAACTCATTTCATTGAACGATTCTGTCAAAAGTCCCATTTCAGTGCGACTGCTGATAGGTAACTGAATCAGTTGTTCATTTTTTTCGAATGATTTAAAGCCACGAATCAGTTTATCAATGGGTTCTAAGAACCAATTGGCCGTAAAAATAATTGTAATGATCAAAAAAACAGAAACAACTGATATAACTGTAATAAAAGCTATGTTTACATTTTTTAAAATAGCTTGTGAATCTTTTTTAACAGCGCCTAAACCTAAATACAGTTTAGATTTATCCCAATAAACTGGATAAACAATAAATCCGTAAGATAAATTATCAATGTTGATAGAAATAAACTTATCTTTAGAAAAATTTTCTTTTGCCAGGCTAATTTTTTTAAGTTCAATTTTTGTGCCTTCAGATACTTTTTGGTTTTCATCTACAACAAACAGTTCAATTTTTAGTTTTGCTTTGATTCGGTTCAAAAAACTTTGTTGGACAATGATTGATTGTTCTAAATAACCAATAAGACGGCCCATACTGTTGTTGATTTTTGAAAAATACATCAGTGAAATACTGTTTTTACCTTGATTTACAAAAGCTATATTTTTTTTATCTTTAAGGCTCATTAGATACTTTTCATTCAAAAGAATTTTTTCATTATTTAGTCCAAAAATACGAATTTGATTTTTATCATCTTTAAAAATACTAGTTACTAAACGGCCAGTTTTATCATAAAATGAAATTGCTGAAGTTTCTGACCTGCTTAAAGCTGTTGTCGTTATATCTTTCAGACTTTGCTGATCAAGCGTTGTTAATGCATAATGTATTTTAGGGTCACGATAATAGAGCTCAGATAATTCTGCCATTTGTTGATATTGGCTATTTAAAATTGATTCGATTTCACGCCCGTTGCCAGCAAGACGCTGTGAAACTTCCCCATCCAAGGCTTGTTCGAATTTAAAAAGTGAATACCAACCAACAAAAACAAGTGGAATGACCGAAAACAATATAAACCAAACTAGCAGTATAGATTTTAGTGATCTATGCTTTTTCATTCTAGACTGATATCTATTTTTTAGTTTATTCAACTTTACGAACCTCTATAATAAATCTTTTTTGGTCATTATTAATAACACGTGGATGCTTTTCAAAGCGATATGTAAAATCACCGAACTGTTTAATAAATTGATTGAGGTCATCTGTATTTTCTGAAGGTATTATGAAATGAAAATAAGTTGTGTCTGATGATTTCATCCAACCTAGTTCAACTTCACCGGCCTTAAACCCGCTCAGGCTTAATATTTTTGACTTTACTCTTTCTGTGACTTCTTCTAAATTCACCACATCAACAGTACCTCTGTAAACACCCGTATTCTTTTTCTTAAAAGTATTGTCAGTGACAACGGCAAGTGTAGCTGCAGAAACCACTTTTGATAGTGGTGTAACAACTGCCGCAACAGGTTTCACAGTTGGCTTGGCTAACTTAGCGGGTACATTTGCTGGCGTTTTAGTTGCAATTATAGCGGATGCTAGTTTATTTTTGTCATAACTAATTTCAATATTTTTAGCCGTGACCAAAGTCTGCAGCGGTTGTTGTCTTTGAATTTGTAGCGTTTCAACCACAATTTGTGGACCGTCATTTCGCATACTAAAAGCTACAAAGAAGCTGGCTGCTAAAAAACTAGCTATAGCAAAATAGAGGCTGATTTTTTTTCGAACTGATAGTGTAGTATTATTATTTTGTTTTTTATCGTGCTCGTAATTTTCTACATTTTTTTCAATTGCTGCGATATTTTCTAAAAAAGTTTCAGTTTTAGGTATTGAATCTAATTCTAGTTGAAGCTTTTTAACGTTCTCAATAATTTTTTTTGTATCTGGGTATTTATTGGCTTCAGATAATATAAACGCTTTTTCTTTAGCAGATGTAAAGTCTAAAATGGCATCAAAAATTTGCTCACTTAAAGAAATTTTAGATATTTTTTTCTCGTGATGGGCTTTGAATTGAATGCCTTCAGATAGAACTTTGTGATCATCTTTAGAGAAATCAGATACTTTTTTAAGAGCTTGATTGATTAAATATTTAATTTTATTTTCATTAATATCTGTAGCCTTTTCAAGATCGCCAAAATTTATTTTGTTAAATAAAACACTCATTAAGAAAAATTGTTCTCGGCGCTGACATTTATTTAAAACTGAATTCCAACAGTCCATCGTGTATTCAGAATACTCAAAATAATTTGATCCTGATTTAACTGGTTTAACTGTCGTCAAAGTCAGAAAAACAGTTTTTAGAAATGCATTGCTATTTAAATTTTCTTTCATCGAAACTGTCACCAAATGTGAAAAGACATCACGGGCTTGTGATGAGTTGGGATACATCAGGTGACAGTTAACCCAAAGTTTTTTATAGACTTCAATTTGCATGATTTATTTTAATCAATAGTTAATTGACTGAGTAGATCTAATTGGTCTAGGACGCGACCAGAACCCATAACAACACATGTTAAAGGGTCTTCAGCGATAGACACAGGAAGTCCTGTTCTTTCTCTGATCAGAACATCTAGATTAGCTAACAATGCGCCACCGCCAGTTAGTACGATTCCATTATCTACAATATCAGCTGCTAGCTCAGGAGGTGTTTTTTCAAGCGCTGTTCTAATTGCATCAATGACTTCAGATAAAGGGTCCATCAATGCATCATTAATTTGTGTGCTCGTGATTTCAATTGTCTTCGGTGCGCCTGCAACTAAATCGCGGCCTTTAACTTCCATTGTTCTTTCGACTTCAAAAGGATATGCATTGCCCACTTTTAATTTAATAGATTCGGCCGTTCTTTCACCGATTAATAAATTAAATTGTCGACGTACATAGTTGACAATTGCTTCGTCAAATTTATCGCCAGCAACTTTAATTGATTTACAGTAAACAATGCCGCCTAAAGAAATAACAGCAACACCAGTGGTTCCACCGCCCATATCAACAACCATATTTCCTGAAGGCTCTGTGATTGGTAAACCTGCACCAATAGCAGCTGCCATGGGTTCTTCAATCAAATAAACTTCGCGGGCACCTGCTGATTGCGCAGCTTCTTTAACGGCTCTTTTTTCAACCTGAGTAATTCCGTAGGGAACACAAATAATAATTCTTGGACGAACAAAAGATTTTTTCTCACCGATTGATTTTTTAATAAAATAGCCCAACATGGCTGATGTGACTTCGAAATCTGCAATGACTCCATCTTTGATTGGACGGATTGCCACGATACTGCCTGGCGTGCGGCCTAACATCTCTTTAGCTTCTTTACCTACAGCTAGAACTCTGTTTTGCATTCCACGATAATTTTTTTGAACGGCCACCACTGATGGTTCATCCAATATGATGCCGCGACCTTTAACATAAACAAGTGTGTTTGCTGTCCCTAGATCGATCGCAATATCATTAGAAAAATAATCTGAAAATTTATCAAAAAATCCCATCCATAGTCCTTGGAAGTTGGTCTTAAGTATTTGAAACTATTTCAGTCTAGGAATTATGAATTATGAGGTCAATACCGTTATTTAACGCGTTAAGACGACAGAAGGGTAACTTATCCAGTTACCCTTCTTGTAAAAAACATTTAAATGATAGAATAATTCTTAGTTCATTGTCCTAGTTCGTTGGGCGACAAGAAACTTTTAATGCATATCCATTTTTTTCAACTTCATACTTCACTGCAGTCGTGATGTTTGCTTGACCGCGTACTTTTGAATCAAGGACTCCAGTAGACACTGTATCAAACTGCGCATAACCTAAACCAGTAGATAAAGATCCCTCAGTCACTAGATTCGTTTTTCGTGAAAGTTCGTAAACTTCGCCCATCAACTCTGCGTTATAATCTAATTTACCTTTGATAGAACTTTCTTTACCACTGCCAATTTTTTCAGATCCAGAACATGAATATTTAGTTTTTGCGATAGCTGGTCCTGGATTTGATGCATCAGCACTACGGCAAGTTACACTTAAATATGTTTCGTCACTGAATTCACTGTCTGGTGAAATTTCTAAATCAACATTCGAACCAGCATAGCCCGTGATCGAAGTTTTGATATGGCCATCAACACCTTCGGCAGAAATTTTGATCATGTCAGCATCAAGACCTGCACCTGGAATATAAGTCATTTTAACTTTTCCAAGTTTAGTTGATGTAGAAACTTTCGTTGAATTGAAAATTCCACCTAAGTATGATTTTTGTGAAACAATATTCGCATATAAATTCACAGTTGAACCACCAGTTGCAACAACCGGAACTAACATCATACCAGAATCACCTGATGTTTCACCCTTACGAGCAATCACACGGCAATTAATATTTTTAAATTGCACAGGTTGTCCATTTAATCCACCTGGAATTTGTCCAGGAATATTTGGTTGAGGAAATCCTGGGTTAACTTGTCCGTTAGGAAAGTTAGGATTTGGATACTGATTATTTGGGAATTGATTACTAGGATATTGTTGATTGTAACCGCCTTGATTTAAACAACCCGCTTGTTGATATGTATTTTGACGAGCCGCTTGTGCAACACCTTGATTACGTTGTTCGTTTTGTAATAAACTGCAAAATTCTTGAACAGATCCAAAACTCACGGCACCTGTTGAATAGCCATTTTGATTTATACAATTATATGTGTTTGCAGAAACTTCACATCGTTCTTGCTGCTGACCATTATTGTATCCACCTTGGTTCAATTGGCCATTTGCGTAGTAAGTACCAACAATAACACCAGGAACTTGCACAGCCGTTGATCCGCCGCCTTTTCCGCCACTATTACAACCAACTAGCGTTAGTAATGAAACAAGTAATAAGCCTTGAATTGAGTTAAATTTTTTCATCTGGTTGCTCCTTAAAAAATTGATAAACTTCTACAGATAGATGAAGTTGCAGGACTTAAGCCACGTCAGAACAACTTATATTTAATTAGGTTTGAAAGATGTGTCCAACTTTTTGACAGCCAACAAAAAGTGTTTCATCGAGAGATTTTTTTTGTAATAAGTTTTGTCATAGTTTCTTAATAATTGAACGCAACAATCCGAAATTGATATTGTGGATGGCGTATTAGCCCTAGTGGGCATTATTATTAAAATTACATTTATGGGGTTTGTCACTTTCGTGATCCTGCAGGTTTTGCGTAATATGAAAAAAACCACCCTGCGCGAAGACATCAGTAAAGTTGAAGCTAAGTTATCTACCTTAAGAATGAATTTAAAGACACGTGTGAAACGTAAAGCCGCACGTTTTCGCGCGACATACCCACAGCCAATCACTGAAGGCGATCCTATTGATGTCAGTATTTCACAGCTATCTAATTTGGCCTTTGAAAAAAATGGTGAATTTCAAGATTACATTGATCTGTGTAAAAAAATTAATAACTATATTTTCATGGCCAGCATGAATAAGCCTGCAATGTCCGCTGAAGGCGAACAGATCAAAGTGGATAATGCCAATGCAGATACAGCTGATTTTATGGGTGATGATTTTAAAAATGAAATCCAGATCGCCCGAACAATTAGCGACATGGCGTTAGTCAGCCGCGCTTTAAGTAAACAAATTTATAAATTTAATCATTTTGATAAGCGTATTTCAATTCAACCACAAGAATCTGTTAATTTTCCGTCGATGTTTGAATTACAACGCGTCTTTCGCAATACACAAGATGACCAATCAGTAGCTTCTTTAGAAAAAAAATCACCTGCAGCTTAGAAGCCAAAGGCTATGACACTTCAAATATCGTTTTTGTACCACATCAGCATAACTAGACTAATGACTTGTTAGAATCAAATAAACATAAACCGATATGTTGATATCAATAAATCATCATGAGGTTTAACTATGAATTTATATCTAAAATTACGTTTAATCATTCCGGCACTTTTAATTTTTTCTTCAACCAGTTGCAAAAAAAGTGAACTCGAAGATTTAAAAAATGCACAGATCTGTTTAAACACATCCCCTGCTGCACAAGCTAAAACATGTGTCGCTAGTTTATCCGGTGATAATTCACAATTAGCAAATGCCTTAAAATGTTCAGCTGTTTTTATTTCTGAAGGTTTCGGCACGCCAACTAGTTTACTGTCAGCATTAGATCAAATTACAAATTCGTCAGGCAGCTGCACTGGTGGTTGTTCTTCATCAATAGATGCCATGGCCTCTTTAAATTTTGATTCTGGTAATTTAGCCTTACTGGCTGATCGTAATGCGAACATCGCAACTGCGAACGAAGCAGTTAGTTTTTGTGCAGCATCAGGCGTTAAAATTTATTCTCAGATCAGTTCTATTTTTAAAATAGGAACTGATCTATCAATGTTAGCTTACGCAACAACTGGTGGAGCCGCCATCAATACAGACAACTTACAAAGTGAAATTACTAATTTAAATAGTCTGAGCTTAGGTAATCTAGTTCTAACGACTTATGCTAGCGCTTGTAGTGGCAGCACAGAAAGCCAAGCTGATTCAACAGCTAAATACTGCTCTGAACTAAGTACAGCAATCAATGGCTCTGCATCAGCAACTATCATTGGTAATTGTATGAAAATTAAATTAGATGATCCAAATGCAGTTTGTCCGTAATAATTAGGAATGAATTAAAAACTCATCCCTACTTTGGCTGCGTAAACTCTGTTTTCAAGTCGGTTTTCTTTTGTGCCGACTTCTTCACCATAAGTTGCAGCTTCAATATTTAAAATACCTAATAGCAAAGTCACACCACCTGTATAATACGTTTGATTTAAACCTGCTCTGAATTGAGTTTTAAACCATGTGCTTGGTGAGTAATCAAATTCAAGACCTACATGTGTTGATTTTTCAAGACTGATTTCAGGATGTAAAATATTTTTGAAATCTAGCATTGATCGTAGGGTTAATCCACCAATTCTAGCGAATTCATATTGTGAACCTAAATCAATAACACGATACATTTCTGCGGGAGCTTCTGTGGCATTCTTATTCACTATTTTCATTTTTGTGAATTCTCCGCCGACTACATTTCGAACAACAAAAGCTAAAGTCAGAGGATAATTTTCGTCGTACACATCCTCTTCAAAAGTTTGTTCAACCATGACAGTTTCTGTTTTGACTGTTTCAGATGTTGTCGAAGTCACTGTTGGCGAAACGCTGAGTTCTGTTTTAGTTGCAACTACGGCTGGTTCTGATACAGTTTCTGTTGACACTTCGAATGATTTTTCCTGGGCAATCGCACGCTCTACTTTGACCATTTTTTTGACTGCCACTTTTTTTGATTTTACAAACCAACCTGGTGTCCACATTAAACCTAAATCAACATCAACAGCTAAGCCCTCGCGAAAACGATCTTCACTTAACACATCTGAATTAGCTGCTAATTCTAGAACACTGATATTTTGTTCAACCGACACACGGTGAACACCTTTAACAGTGGCTCCCCATGATAATTCTTTGCTTGATTCACGACCGAAACCGAACGCAAGTGTTGAATCGCCTTTGATATTTAAATCAATGGCCGGGCCGCCAACTTGTCTGTTGATAGTCATGTCGATTGTTAAATCAGCTGGTAATAAACTAATACCCCAGTTTTTTCTGATCCAAAAAAGTTCCATTGCTTGCAGGCGACCACCTAATGATTTTCCGTAGTACTCTTCTAGAATTGATGATAGGCGGGCTGCTTTATCTTGATCACTTTCACCGGCAGGGCTTGCATCTTCAGCTTTTTTAATATCTTCAACAAATTTTAATGTTTTCGGGCTTACACCTGCGCCGACAAATGAAACTTGAATTTCATTATTTTTCTTTTTGGAAAAACCAGCGGGATTATAGTATATCAGTGTGTAGTCATCAGCTACAGCTGTGAAAGCATTTCCCATGCCCATTGCTCGCAGTGAAGTGTACTGATTGTGGATTTTTGTACTTAATGACTGTGCAGCCATTGCGTTACATGCAAAAAGCAAACTCATGACATAAACAATTATTTTCATCTATTATTCCTTTTCAATAATTAAGCTGGAACATTCGTTGTTAAAATGATGCAAAACTTTCCGAAGTCACAAACGTAGTTGATCAGAATAGCTTTTTGTTTGTTCGCAGGTAAAATATTAATACTTTCTCCGCTGATCACATTCGGAATAACTTGTTGAATATCGAAACCACGATCATTAAGAATAATTTTAGTTTGTCCAATAATAACATTTAATAATTCTGCAACACCGTCTCTGATTTCTGCGGTGACCTCTTTGACTTCCATTTGTAAAAATCGCGCCATAGCTGCCTTAAAATCTTCGTTCGTGAAACCTATAACAAGATTGCCGTTAAAATAGCTTGAAACTATTCCTGCAATAGCTCCAATTTGAATTCGCGGCATCTGTGAAGTTGAATCTATTGTTTTCACTTCAGACGAAAGTATTTTTGCTTCCAGCATAATTTTCATAGAACTCACAACAGATTCTAAAGTCGTATTTAAAAATTCTTTTACCTTTTCTCTATCAGGAGCTCCTGATAAACCAATTTGTTTATAAAAAGCTTCCATTGAAGCACATGGTATCACCATTCTTTCAATGCCTTGTTTGTAAATAATATCTGTAATTTTATTTGATCCGACTATGCAGAAATGAATACTGTATTGTTCTAAATGACTGGCCAATCGGCATAAAATTGGAAAACACATTGCTCCCACTGAATTCACATGAGAACAATTATAAACAAACCATTTTAGATCTTTAAAAAATTTAGCATCTGCAGCTTTAATTTGATCTAAGATTTGTTTGACTGCTTCTGGCTTCAGAACATCAGTTTGATCAATATTGACAGTCACTACATTAGCATTACGTTCAGTTTTTATAGCAGACATACTTAAACTCTTTCAATTAAGGGTTATGCTTTTCCCAAACAATGATTAGCTTTTGGTGTAAAGAATCTACGTTGACTGGCTTAATTAAGTAATCAGATACGCCTGTTTTGATTGCTCTGATAACTTGCTCTTTTTCACCTTCAGCAGTGACCATTAAAAAAGGCAAATTTTTGAAATCATCAATAGCACGAACTTTTTGTAGAAGATCTATGCCTGCTAAAACTGGCATATTCCAATCCGATATTACAAGCTCGAAAGGATTATTTTCTTCTTTTCTTTTGATCATTAGATCAAAAGCTTCTTGTCCGTTTCCAGCTTGCTCGATTTGCTTAAATCCAATTGTCGTTAGTTGATTTGTTACTCTCAACCGCATTGCCGCCATATCATCAACTACCAGTATACGACATTCATTTGGAAACATTTTTTAAACTCCTTGCCTTGATTACTAACTCAAAATTAGGCGCCTTCGTAAAAATAAGTAATCGTCATTGTTTGATTATGTAATGCGCTGACTTTATTTAACGGATTTGGAGAAATTTCACCGTACGAATAAAATCCTATTACATTTTTATTTAAACTCAAAACATCTTTAACCACATCAATTTCATCATCAATTTCATCAGCCATAACAAGTTTGCGACCGACACAACTGACTAGAATTGCAAATGACCCATCATCGCCTAATCTTGCTGTCTCTTTACACATCTTAGCGGCACCTTCTGCCCCTGCAATTAGACCTTCATTTTTAGTGTGCATAAGGCGACATAATTTACCTTCACCAATCTCGCCTGCAAATGTAATTGTTCCTGCTTTCTCATCCATAGCTAGAATTGTTCTGATTGTTCCACTTGCTTGATTTTCATTATCTAAAATCTCTAGCGGAAATAGCAAACCTGCTGCAGGTAATTTGGCTGCGTTTTCACCAAGATATTCTTTATATTTTTCTAACGCCGGTTTTCCATCAATTTCAAATAAAACATTTTCTTTAGCTTTAGTCACTTTTCTGATCGGGCCGAATGGTTTCCATCCCCCTTGACTGCCTGTACTGATTGAAAATGAATTATCATATACACCTAAAGCAACTACTGCGTTGTTGTAGACTTTACCATTCAATAAAACAAAAGTGTTTTTGAAATCTGCGCCGTCTCCAGCTAATCCGCCAGCAATTTGTGTTTTAGAACCAGATAAAGATTGAATGCCTTCAATTAATTTTGAACCGTTAATATTTAAACCTTTACCTAGTACAAACATAGACGTTAGTCGCTTAAGGTCAAATTTTTCAGCTAATGATTTACCAGCTGAAAATGAATCTCCCATGTTTTCAAACTCGACAACACTTGTTGCTGTTAAAGGATTTTTAAATTGAGCAGCCATGATGACGATCGTGTTATCATGAACGCCAGTATGTGATATTTCACCAGCTGTAGAGCAACCAATTACAGTCGCTTTAGGCAACTGTGCACTAATTTTTTTCAGGTCATATTGTTCAAACCATTTGCGTCCAGCATGGATTATAACGATATTTGGATTGAACTCGACTAAAGACGGTAACTGTTGGTCAAGCTCGTTAAATTGTGAACAATGCATTTGTTTCATTTTCATAAAAATCCCCTTTTTTAATTAAACTAAATATAATTTTATTTTCACTCAACTTTTCATACAAAAAGTCGATAAGCAATTAGGATCTTGAAAGTTGTAAATATCTATACCTTTGATTTAACAACTTGCGATGCGATGACCAGGAGAATTTAAGATGCAGTTTTCTAAAAAACTAGATCGTATAATTAAAAAATCAGGACTACTAACTGCTCATGAGCAGCTCGTTGAGGCCTGTAATCCAGATGCTCAAATGGATGTAACAATAAATTTCGAAAAACTCATTCAACTGTTTCAAGCTATTGATCAATCTTTTGATGCGCAGGATAAAAAAATTGAACAAGCTGAAAGTAGTCTAGAATTAAGTTCTACTGAATTAGCTGAGTCGAATAAAAACTTATTTGCAATGAACTTAACAGTGAATGCAATTTTAAATAACTTAGATCAAGGTCTGGTTGTATTTGATCAGGCAGGGCAATGCTCTAAGTTCGCTTCTAAAGCAGCACAAAAACATTTCAATCTTAATTTTGAAACCAATGACGTACCGGTCACACAATTATTTAACAACCAGGATGCTGAATCTATTAAAGACTGGGTCAGCATTCTTTTTGATCAAAATTTCGATTTTAATAATATAGCTGTGCTTGGTCCAACATCAATGACTAATTCTGAAAATCGTTTATTAGAAATTGATTACAGACCAATTACTGATAGCGATAATAAAGTTACCAAAGTCATCGCTATTTCTAAAGATGTTACTGAAAAAGTTGCAGCCCAAAAAGAAGCTGAACGACAAAAAAATGCTGCTAAAACTTTTTTTGAAATCATGCAATCGCCATATGGCTTTATTGAATTGTTTAACACTGTTCAGTCATTAAATAAAGAATTGGCTTATTTAGCTAAAGTCTCACAAGAAAAATGGACGGATGAAGAAGACAATTCATGTAAACGCATTCTACATTCAATCAAAGGCGGCGTCGGGAATTACTATCTCTATGATGTTGTGAATGAAATTCATCACCTTGAAGAGCATTTCCTAGATATTAGTGAATTTGATGAGAAAATTAGTTTCATTAACAAATGTTTACCTAAAATTGATCTAATGATGTCTGAATCTAAAGAAAAATATAAAACTGTTTTAGAAAAGCTCATTAGCCAAAGTGAATTTGAATCTGCTGGCCCTGCTCCTAAATTCGTTCAGTTTTATTCTGAATTAGCTAAACACCTAACAAAAGATAACCAATTAGTTAAACAATATGCCAACGATTTTCTACTAAAAGATTTTAAAACTTTATTCGCTAATTACGAACAAACGTCTTTAAGCCTAGCACGCAGTCTGGAAAAAGATTTACTACCATTTGAACTTAAAGGTGATCAAATCCCTGTCAATCGTGACGCTTATAAAGATTTATTAGCTAACTTTGTGCATATCTTTAGAAACATCTGTGATCACGGAATTGAAACTCAGGCTGAAAGATTAGAAAAAGGTAAAAATCCTAAAGGCAAAGTTTCTTTGGAAACAAAACTTTTAGACAAATCAAAGTTAAAATTTACAGTCCAAGATGACGGTAACGGTATTAACTGTGATAAATTAAGACAGAAAATATCAGGGACTGCACTAGAACAAAAATACTCTGGAAAATCAGATTTAGAAGTTATCAATGTTATTTTTGAAGCAGGGTTTTCAACTAAAGATGTCGCTACAGATCTATCTGGCCGAGGCATCGGTATGGAATCAGTAAAGCATTGTATTGAAAAATTAGGTGGAACTATCAAAGTGACCAGTGAACCTCAACAGGGTACACAACTTGAAATAGTTATTCCTGTGTTAGATGATTTTAATCTGACAGGTTCTAAAACACAATTAACGGCTGCTTAGTCGTTAATTATTGATACCACAACATTTTTTATATTTCTTACCACTACCACAAGTACAGGGCCCGTTGCGTTCTACCTTCGGTGATTCACGAACAACTGTTTGTGGCTTTTCGTAGTGCTGATGTGATTCACCTTCTTTATGCGTATGCGCATCGCCATCAATAAAATACCAATCACCTGCATCAGATTTTCTAAACTGAGAAACCTCGTGATGCTCTAGTGTTTCACCTTCGGCTGTATAAGTCGCAACGAATTCTACAACACCTTTTGAATCATTTTCTAGCCCGTTCTTTGTTGAAAGTATTTTTAAACCTTTCCAAACAGCCACTTCAGCCCATTTTTTCGTAGCCGCCATATCAAAATCATGTCGCGATTCAGGTGCTAGTGTTTTTTTAAGGTATTCAACTTCAACTTTAGAATAGGCCGAATAACGAGCTCTCATCAGTAGTTCTGCTGTCACTGGACGAGCTTTCCCCGTAATATATTTTTCACAACATTCTGAATAATTAAGACCTGATTCACATGGACATTTCTGCATTTGTCTTCCTTTTATTTAAAAATTTATACCTATATTTAAACTGATACCAGTGCGACCTTTAAAACTTCTGGTTTTTTCAAAATTAATATTCGGAGTAATCTGATAATCAAGTATGTTTTTATAAATCACCTGATGCCAAGTAATTAAAGTTGTATAATCAGTCATGTAGTAAACTGGTCGACTTTCAGAATCAAAAAGCAAACTGTATGTTAAACCCGTTTTATCATTTAAATTTTGGCTAAGCGCCACACCGTTTGTAACAGACAGTGCGTGCAATTTTTCCAAGTATTCGCCGTCATTAATAAGCGTCATTGAAAATGTTGTATTGATAGGAACGTATAAATTATAGGCTTGAAAGACACCAACACCTTTTCTGGCATCAGCAAAAAACTCTAATTTAGGATTGAAAGATAAATATTGATAATCGGCGACACTTTCAAAAGCTAGTGAATGCGACACTTTCAGTGGATCTTGTAATTCAATACGTGGCTGAAAGGTTGTTTTAACACGTCCTAATTTTTTAAAAAATCCTAACGTCGCCCCGTAGTTTTGTTCGCGGGTTTGCCGTCTTAAATAACCACGTTCTGCTTTCCTTTTTTCATCTGCTTCGTCGTATGTTGTAAACTTAAGTTGAAAATATTGCTCTAAATTCTGAAATCGTGGTCGAATACTTAAACTGGTGACATTCGAAAAGTTTTCCCCTTCTACGGAAGTTGAAGTGTTTTCAATTTTAAAACTGGATCTATTTTTTTCTTTTGTTATTTTTTTACCTACTAAAAATAGATCTAGACCTTCTGTTACGCTATCAAACCAATTTGAAATATCGATATTAGTCTGTATAAGTTCTTGTTCCGTCGACTTCACAGTTGGCGGCGGCAAAGGCAATGATTGTATCTGAGAATCATCTAACACATAGGGATCATCAACCTCCTGTGCCGCAACAACAGTCGAAAATAAAAATAAGCCTAATGCGATGACGAAGTGTGATCTCAAAATTATGTTCCTATCTAAAATAAAAATATTGTACTTTAAGTTGATCAAAAGTAATCTTTTTTTATGTTTTCTTTCAAAAAAATCAGACTTTTTATATTTCTAAATGTGATCATGGCTTTACCTTCTGTTTCTAGCTGGGCTTATATACCAAAAGAAGGGTCTGTTTCGGCTTTATTAAGCCCTTTGATTATGCAATCTGAATTTCAATCCAAATCAAATGCAATCAATAACCCCTACTTTGGCGGGCTAAGTCTTATTGCGCAAGGTGATGTGAATGATTCAGGATCATTAGAAATTGGACTCTTCCATTTTGACAAACTGTATTACATGACAAGTGGCAATCAAGAAATCACCGAAAAAGTTGAGCTCGTGCATGTTACATTGGGTTACCGCTATTGGATGAATTCAATTTTTTCAATATCACTGGCTTTTTCAAGCGCCTATTCAATTGGTAATCCACAAGTTGTTTCAAGTCAGTTCCCCGTCGGACAAGAAATTAAAACATCAGCTCATGACACGACTGAATATGGATTTGATTTATCCCTTGAAACTGAACTTTGGACAAATACTCAATCATCAGTCATTGCTGATACTAGATACTATTATTCAGTGACACCCAAAGAATCTGAAAAAGCAAATCACTATCTGATTCAAATCGGATACAAACAACTTATACAAAATAAAAAAACTAATTAGCTACACCTTTTTAGCTACACCTTTTTAGCTATATTTTTTTAAATAATGGCTGGTATAAATTCCAATAAGCTTGTGCTGCTGTAATATGTAAAGCCGCAATGACTAGTGGTAAAATTAGATTTTGAATTCCTGGCGTTAAAAAACCATGAAATAACAAAATCTGTAAAGTGATCGGTGCTAATATCACTAACGCTAAAGGGGCTGCAAAACCACTTAACAAAAGTAATCCACAGATAACTTCAGTGCCTTTAAGCACTGGTAAGAAATAACTTGCTGACATCATACCACCCATAAATGCCTGAGCTGCTGCTGGCATATCAGCAGGTGCTGGTATAAAATTTAAAAAACCATTTAGACCAAATACAAAAAATAAAAGACCTAATAGTAGTCTTGATCCAAAATATACTTTTGTTCTCATGATTTGTTTCTCCTTAGTTGTTGTTTAAATTATGCTAAAATGTATTAGCATCAATAACAAAACGATACTTAACCTGTGATTTCACTGTGCGGTCGTAAGCTTCTGGAATCTGACCGACAGAAATCAATTCAATATCAGAAAAAACTTTTTTCTGAGCGCAAAAATTTAACATTTCTTGTGTTTCTTTAATTCCACCGATTAACGAACCCGTTAATCTTTTTCTTCCACCAATAAATGTAAACGCTGGTAATTGATAATTCGAAGGTGGCACACCTAATAAAACCATTGTTTTATCTTTTTTCAAAGAAGCTAGGTAGACAGTCAAATCATGATCAGCAGAAACAGTGTTAATGATTAAATCAAAATGGTTTTTTAATTTTTCAAAGTTTTTCAAATCTTTTGAATAAACGAAATGTTTCGCGCCTAGTTTTTTTGCGTCTTTTTCTTTATCCATAGATGTACTAAAAACTGTGACTTCAGCACCCATAGCTTTAGCAAGCTTGATCGCCATATGCCCTAAACCACCAAGACCAACAACGCCCACTTTGTGGCCTTTTTTTACACCGTGTTTTTTAAGTGGAGAATACGTCGTGATCCCAGCACACAATAATGGTGCAACTTTTGCCAACGGAAGGCCTTTTTTAATTTTTAAAGCATACTTATCTTTAACTGTGATGTGTGTTGAATAACCACCCAGCGTATGCTGATCACTATTTTTTTCTAAGCTGTTGTAGGTGTATACAGTTCCTTTTTCGCAAAACTGTTCTTCGTTATCTTTGCAATTTGAACATGTCCCGCATGAATCGACAAAACAACCCACGCCGACGGCTTCACCTAATTTAAATTTTTTAACTTTTTTGCCAACTTGAATCACATGACCTACGATTTCATGTCCTGGCACGCAAGGGTATTTAGGAATCCCCCATTCGCCGCGGGCTGTGTGAATATCGGAATGACAAATACCACAGTAATCGATCTTAATAACTACATCATCAGGTCTTGGATCACGACGAGTTATATTTAATAGTTTCATTTCAGATTGAGGATTTTCAACACCGATGGCTTTTGCATTTATCATGCTTAAATTGTAGGTGCTTTTTTACTTTAAACAAGACTTTTCTGCCCGTTCAATATTAACTAGCTCTTCGGTTTCTTTTTTCGTTTTTTGAATTGTGCATGATTAGCTTCTTCACGCTGAATCATATCGGCTAATGATACTGCGTCTGATATTTTTTCAGGGCCTTCAAGATGCTGTTTGTGAACTCTTAATCGTGGAATTTTAGTTTGAATAAATTCTTCAATAAGATCTAGTTTTTCTTTTTCTTCAGGCGCATAAAACGAAAGAGCTTCACCTTTTGCAAAACCACGTCCAGTACGACCTACGCGGTGAACATAATTTTCTGGTTCGTCAGGTAAATCATAATTTATAACATGGGTAACAGCTGGTAAATCAATACCCCGTGCTGTGACATCAGTTGCTATCATCCAGCCGGCTTTTTGATTTCTAAATTTAGCCAAGCTTTTTTCACGTTCAGTTTGTTCCATCCCGCCGTGTATGCAGGTATAATCAATTTCATTTTTCTGCAGATGGTCTGAAACCCGCTGCGCACGAACTTGTGTACGAACAAAAATAATACATTTAGCTTCAGGTTTTTCTTTAATAAAATTAACTAACAAATGACGTTTTTCATCCATACCAACATTAACCACTGAATGAGTGATGTTTTTATTAACCATTCTTTCAGGTGAAACCTGAATTCTTAAAGCAGTTGATTTAATTTGTGAATAGGCTAATTTTTTAATTTTAGGATTTATCGTCGCAGAAAAAAACAAAGTTTGATGATGTTGTTTTAATTTCTTTTTTACACTTTCGATATCATCAATAAAACCTAAATCAAGCATGTGATCGGCTTCATCTAAAACAAGCACACTGACTTTACTGATATCAAGGTGTTCTTGACTGATGAGATCAAACATTCGCCCTGGTGTTGCAATTAAAACATCAATGCCACCAGCTAATTGATCAATTTGTGGATCTTGCTCGACTCCACCGTAGATAGCATAGCACGAAACTTTAGTGTGATTTGTTAATTTAGCAAATACCATTCCGATTTGCTGAACTAATTCCCGTGTTGGTGCCAGCACTAAACATTTAACACCATTACTGCGTTTACTGGTTTTATACTGATGAATATGATTAATAATTGGTATTGCAAATGCAGCTGTTTTACCACTGCCCGTTTGAGCAATAGCTAAAACATCTTCACCATTCATAATCGCTGGTATAGCTTTATACTGAATATCAGTTGTCCTGAAATATCCATTCTTGATCAAATTATCTTTGATTTCTTCAGCTATAGCAAATTTATCGAATTTCATAGCCTATCTTTTAAATGTTAATCCCCGCAGGCGCAAGACTGACCCTGCAAATAGTCCGTAAACCAGTAATTTTTTTACGTTTTTTTGGTTTTGGCCTATCAGTTACGAAAATCCATAGTCCTGTGACGGAATTCCAGTTAAGCTTCACGCCTATGAATACATTTCCAGAATTTGGTTTACTGCCATCATTACTTAAAACTCTTAAAGCAAAACGTATATTTACTCCGACAGAAATTCAGCAATTTGCTATACCATTAATGATGTCAGGACAGTCTGTCGTCGGAGTTTCTGAAACTGGAAGTGGTAAAACATTAACTTACGCATTACCTGTTCTGCATTTGCTGAAAACTATGGAGGATGAAGGCAACCCTGTGACTGAAAGTGGTCAGCCTCGTGCTGTTATCTTAGTGCCAACACGAGATTTAGGTGAACAGGTTTCAAAAGTTTTTAAAGAATATACACATGACACCCGTTTGCGGGTTCGCCCGGCGCTAGGCGGAATGGCATTTGAACAGGCCCGTAGAAATGTGGGTAGTCCTTTTGAAATATTATTAGCTACGCCAGGTCGTTTGATTCAGTTGATTGAAAAGAAATTAGTAAATTTTAAAGATGTTAAAATTCTGATCTTTGATGAGGCCGATCAAATGCTTGATCAAGGATTTTTATCTGATTCACAAATCATTGTAAAAATCTGCCCTGAAGATACGCCATTAGCTTTATTTTCTGCGACAGTCTCACAAAACGTACAAAGCTTAATGAATAGTTTATTTTCACATGCTGAAGTCATTCGAACAAGCGGCAGCGGTAAAGTTGTAAAAACGCTAACTACAAAAAATGAAACAGTCATTGATGGTTTACGCTGGCCTATTTTTGAAAAATATCTCAGACAAAAAGTTGCTGGTGGAACTTTAATTTTTACGAATACTCGTGACCAATGTGATAAAATAGCTGCAGAGATGATTGAAAAAGGATATCCATGTCTTGTGTATCGCGGTGAAATGGATAAAAGCGAACGTCGTGCAAATCTTAAAAAATTTCGTTCTGGTGAAATTGATCTGATGGTCTCAACTGATTTAGCAGCACGAGGTTTAGATTTAGAACACGTAGGTCGCGTCATTAACTATCATCTTCCACAACAAATGGAAAACTATCTACACCGCGCAGGACGAACTGCACGCGCCGGTCGTAAAGGTCTTGTCATTAACATGGTCACAGAACGTGATTTGATCTTAGTGTCTAAACTTGAAGGCAAACACCAAACGCCAAAAGAATTAAAAACAAGATTTTTAGACAGTTCAGGGAAAAGACTGCATGTGCCTAAAGAAATGCGCAAACCACCACGAATTAAAAAATCAGCTGCCGCAGCTGTTGCTGCAAAGAAGCCGATCAGAAAGTCACCAAAACCAAAATTTAAACCTAAACCGTATAGTCCACAAAAATAATACCTATTTAATATCTTAAATCGATTTAAACTGCGGCATTCCTGAACGCTGGGAGTAAATTGTGGACGTTGCCTAATTTTGTGACGCCTATATTGCCCCTAAGCCTAAAAATACTTGGCATCAGATGTGCTCTAACAATATTCATCAAGATAACTAAAAAAAATGCACGCACATAAATGCGAAGGAGTCGATATGAATACTGAGCCTCAAAAACCAGAAACTAACACTGTGAAAAAAGATAATATTGCAAAAGATCCGTCTTCACCACAGGTTAATCCAAGTTTTAAACCCGTTGATCCAGTCAAAAAAACGACTTCTCCTGATATTGAAGAACCAGATCATGGTGATCACGAAAAAAAATACGGATACGAAAATGAGTATAATACTGTCTAAATAAAACGATTAGTAAAAATTAGAACCTATCAAGAGTTCGGGTAAATAACTTTAGCCATTCATTAAACTGAATTTGAATATTCATCTTTAAGGTTAAAATTTTTTATTTGAACTCTTTTTTATTTTTAAAATAACTTTGTCAGAAAGTAGTCTATATAAGTGTCTAGTTTCAGTACGGAACTATGAAAAAAAATATTTCAAATCGCTCGTGTCAGTGATGACCAACTTATTAAAAATAAGTGAACGTTAGATTGGGTATTTGCTGAACATGTGCTAATAATCAATTAAATGAAAAAATGTTGTTAAGACAACGAAAAGAGATCCCTTGAAAACGCAAGTGCAGAACCAACAATTAGTTCTAGTTGGCGATGATTATGAAGCCTATGACCTTGTATCGGCGTATTTTAAACCGAAAGGTTACAGCGTTAAATATTTCACAACGCCAGAAAAAGCTCTTGCTGCCATAGAGTCCGACGGCTCTCAGTGGAATGTTCTTATTACAGATTTTGATAAAGCTGAAATTCAATTTTTTCTTGAAATCAAAAAAAGTTTACCTTTGTTACCTATAATACATATTATCCCACCACTGAATATAGGCCTTGTGTCTGACAATGTTCGCATTGGTTTCGCTGACTTCGTTGTTGAGCCCATTCATTTTTCTCAGTTACAAGTTGCAGTTGAAAGAGCTCTCTATATACGTCCTGATTTAATAAATAAAACTCAAAAAACCTCACAAATGAGATCTGCATCTCAAAGTCATATCATTGGCATGAGCCCTCAATTTCTGGCGGCTCTTGAGCTTTCTCAAAAAGTTGCCATGAGTACAGCGAATATCTTTATTTCTGGAGAAAGTGGTACAGGGAAAGAAGTTTTTGCAAAATACATTCATAGTGAAGGCCAAAATCCTAAAGGCCCGTTTGTGGCAATCAATTGTTCGGCTATTCCTGAAAATCTACTAGAATCTGAACTATTCGGCCACGCTAAAGGTTCATTTACCGGGGCCTTCGAGAAAAAAATTGGCCTTTTTGAAGAGGCCCAAAATGGAACTCTTTTTCTAGATGAGATCGGTGATCTTAGTTTATCTTTGCAAGCTAAGTTATTGCGCGTTTTACAAGATAAACAAATCGAACGTGTTGGCGAAAATCAGTACCGTGCAGTTAATTGTCGAATTATTTCTGCTACACATAAAAATTTATCAACAGAAATTAACGATGCTAAATTCAGAGAAGATCTATTTTTTAGACTTAACGTGATTCCAATAGTTATTCCTCCTTTGCGCGAACGCCAAGAAGACATAGTTCCGTTGGCTGAATTTTTCATGAAAAAATATGTCAGTGAAAATAATTCTTCTGTAACTTCGTTTTCTGCAGATGCACTTGAATATATTCGCAACAACCCATGGAGAGGCAATGTTCGTGAATTAGAAAATAGTATCGAACGAGCCGTTGTGCTGAGTGATTTTTCTGAAATTACTGTACAGGATTTTTTACCATTAGAAAACTGTCTCATGAGCAAAGTGACAGCTCATGATATTGCACATTTCGATGTTAATGGTTTTAACGTGCCTGCCACTGAAGAATTACGCACGCTAAATTATATTATTAATAAATATATTGAATATGCAGTTGTGAAAAATGATGGCGCCAGAGATAAAACGGCAAAAGATATTGGTATAGATCGAAAGACTTTGTATAAAAGAATGAAAACTTACGATTTGCTAACGCCACAGTTAGCATTATTTTAATTCAACTTGAAGCACTGGTTTAACTTGAATATGACCGATTGCCTTAACTAAACGGCTAATACTGTCACGAGTTGATTGAATATCCCAACTTGGATTGTACTGAATTTCATCTTTCATTTGCTTCATCAAATTACAAACTTCTTTATTTTTAGTAATTTGATCATCTAAATCCATCAAATAAAGATTGGCCCGTCTCATAAAATCACCGTAGTCTAAATTATCAATAGCATTGAATTTTTTTGAAAATATATCGATAGCAATTTCTTTATTCATTTTTATGTCCTTACAGTAGTTAGTTACAAAACTAAGGGAAAGGGCTCCGTCTACGACGCCCTTTCCCTTTATGTATAGTTATTGCCTTTTTCGCATAGCCATAGAAACCAAACTGCCTGTTACTATTCCAGCAACAGCAGCTATCGCTACTGACTTATTCGGATTTGCTTTCACATAGTCTTTACCACTTTTTAAATAGCTAGACGTAGTACTAGCGAACGTAGAGGCCATATCTGCTAAACTTTGCGTTTTATCCTGTAATGATTTTTCGAAGTTTGTATCAGCCTGAAATGGTTTACGCTGTCCATTCAAACTATCAGTTCTAACATTTTCCATATATTCTCCTTTTGTTGGTTCATTTATTTTAAAAATTATAAAAAGCGAACTTTTCTTCCTCTAAAAAGTCCAATAATAAAGACAACGATTGATAAACCTAAAAAGACTAATAGAAGAATTTCACCAACCTCTGGTGTAATACCTGAAACACCATAGGCACCGATCATGTAGGCTATCAACGCGATTATTAAAAATGTTATTACAGCACGTATCATGTTTTCTCCTGCCTAGACTTTTAAATTGGCGAAAGACTTCTTAACATCCAGGCACTTTTTTCGTGAGCCACAAGTCTTTGTGTTAGTAGATCGGCCGTTGAATAGTCTTTAATAGTGTTTGCAATAGTCAGTAAGTGCCGAATCGTACGAATGATAGATTCTTGGCTTTTATTCAAAGAGGCAATCATTCGAAGATCTGTTTTGACTCCTGTTTCTTCTTTAATCGAAGTAAGCTCATTAAATTCAATGAATGTAGCAGGCGCTGGAAAGCCCAAAGCTCTTATTCGTTCTGCTATTTGATCAACTGCTAATGCCAATTCTGTATACTGACTCATAAATAATTGATGTAGTGATATAAAATTAGGGCCTGTCACATTCCAATGGTAGTTATGCGTTTTTAGGTACAAAAGATAGCTATCAGCCAATAACAATGAAAGACCTGCACACATTTTTTTACAATCTTTTTCTAAAATTCCTAAATTTAATTTATCTTCGACAGTTGTTTTAATCTGAGTTTTTGTCGATAGAATGTCATTAGTCGTTCTCATTAAGTTGCCCTCTGCGATCAGAAAATTTTCGTGGTAAATCATATTTTTTGAACTTGCAATTTTAAAGCCGCCACTAAATCAATCAAGATCTGTTGCAAGAGAACTGATATAACTAATAAAAAATAATTGAGGAATAAATCCTCTTTGAATGGGTATTTTAGCCCAATAGATTTAGTTGTCTAAGCGGTACTGAATTATAGATTGGCCGCCTCTTTGCACATTTATTCTTTGCACATTTATAAAGATAATATTTATTTAATTAAAGGAGGGATATATATGATCACATCACAAAAATATGTTTTTTTAACTGGACCCCTGACTTTGTTTAGCATGGCCAGCTGTAATTTTCCGTCTGATACTATGCCTAACACAAATCAAGAAAATCCCAGAACTTCCTACACAGAAGAGGCCGAAGGACGCTATATATCTAATGAGGCTGCAAAAAAAGTTCGAGCCTATAATTTTGTTGAAGTTGAATTTCAACCTCAGAGTTCTGAATTAAGTGATCAAGCAAAAAAACTAATTAATGAAACTTTTCAAAAGGCCATATGGGATGGGTATATAGATAATGTATCTGTCCTGTCTTGGTCTGATGCAGAATATCCTTCTAAAAATTTAAAAACATTGTCAAAGGACGATCGAAAATTAGCTGAAAAAAGAAATTTAGTTATTAAAAATTATTTGGTTTCACTTAAAAGTGTAGACGTTGACACCTATAATATGGCGGAACAACCTAGTAAATTATCAAAGCTATTCAATACAGCAGACAATCAGTTGAAAAATTCTTTAGTGGCCGCGGGACTGCCAACTAGCGCAGATGCCTTGCAATACCCAAGCAAAGCATCACATTCATTAGTTTTAATAAAATTAGATTAATTAACAATAAAACAAGGGATTATTATGAAAACTTCATTTTTTTTAACTGCATTTATATTTGTACAGCTATTTACACAACTTTGCTTTGCTGACATTGAAACAACAAAAATACCAAGCTATGGTTCTGGAATAGTGAAAACCGTAGATTCTGTGGATTTAAGTAAATACTCAGGTCTATGGTACGAAATAGCATCAATGCCACAAATTTTTCAAAAACATTGTGTGCGAAATACAACTGCAGAGTATAAACTCATAAACAAAAGTACCATCTCAATAAATAACAGTTGCGAATCCTCTAGTGGTGAACGTATTTCTGCTTTTGGTAGTGCCCGCGTAACTAATAAAAAGTCTCAATCAAAATTAGACATTCTTTTTATGACTCTTTATGGATGGAAATTTACGTCACGTGGACAATATTGGATCTTAGGCCTTGGTGAAAACTATTCTTACGCTGTTGTAGGAACACCAGATCGTGGATCAGCATGGATACTTAGTCGGACTCCAGAATTAAGACAAGATTATCTAGAGGAAGCTAATGCTATACTGAATAAGCAGGGTTATAATACTTGTCGACTAATGACTTCGGTTCAAACTCTTGGTGTTCAACAAGTTAAATCACTTTGTAGTTTATTCTAGCCAGTATTTATTTTTTAACACTGCAGGATCTACTATTACGCGACCTTTTTTAGCTAAGTAGATTCTGTAGATTCTTCAATTGCGATATTAGGTTTAATCATAGACGAGATTGAATTTTTTTAAGTTGTTCTTTTTGATAAGATGCAATAGTTGATTCATAAAGACAACGAATCAGCGGGTCTTCCAAAGGATCTGCGTTTTGCACCGATTTATCGACTTCGCTATCAAAACGAATATCATTAACTCGAATATAAAGTGATGACAGTGATTCTGCATTTTTCAATGCGGAATACAATTTAAAGGTCGAAATTTCAGTGACCCAAGTGATTTTATCAGTTTTATTTTCGGCAAGCTGAATTTCATTTTTAAAAATTTGATACTGTAATTGCGTCTCAGAGCCTAAGTGATCAAATAACGACAGTTGCCAAATTTGTGGCTTATTGAAATAGCTGTCATCCACTAACTGTAGTGCTTTGTATTTTTTGATCAGATCAGTTCTACAGTAGTTAATAACATCTTGAAACTGATCAACTGATAATGCCCGAAACTTTTTAGATATTTCTTGTGTTAAGGGTATCGCTAAATCAGGGTCGTAGTTATAATCGACGTCAGCTTCGCCAATAGTTTTTATCCAAGGTAATGGTTTCGTTCTTTCAAGGCTATTTGAATCAAACTGAACGCATTCTGACGGGTTTAGTTTTACAATTTTTGATTCAGGTAATGACTGCTTAATTTGAGTTTCAAAATTTTTATAAGAAATTGGGAAATAAAAATCACGATACCATGACCATTCTTCATGAATAAACTGACATGAACTAGGAATTATATATTTAGGCTGTAATCGTTGTAATTGCAGAATCCATTCTATAGGTATATTTCTATCAGCTGGCTGAAATCTTGATGGGGCTAAAACTTCAATTTCACGCATGGTTTGAAACGGCTGTAATATCAAATCCCAAGGTTTATTTTTTTCTAGTCTTTCCAAAGTGTCAGCATCTATCCATGAATCTACAATATTTAATATATTTAATCTACCCGCTTTGATTTGAAAAATCGAATCGACATCTATATCTAGTGCTGGCCATAGGGTCACTGTGATATCACCAATTACAACAGATTCATTAAGCTTCAGTTGATAAACCTGTGTAAAACCAAAATCTTTTATTAAATGAATAAATTCATCAAAGACAGTATACATATAGACCGGGGTGCTAAAATCAAGTCGGTTTAAGCTTTCTAAAGAACAGTGATCATCGTGGTAGTGTGATATAAAAACAGCATCTAGTTTTAGTTTCTTAATTTGATCATAGTTAAATTCAATTGCTGGATAAGCGAAGCAGTTTACGCTAAAAGGATTTTCAAATATTGGGTCAAACGCAATCAATGATTTTTCTGTTTGAAAAGTATAGCCCGCATGCAAAATACGAGAAATTTTAAGATTCATTCTTTAATTTTAGTTTTTTATTTTTTTGGCGTTGATGCCAGATATACATACGTTCAACCTTTTTTCTAGCCCATTCAGTACGTCTTAAAAAAGTGAGGCTGGATTTAATTGTTGGATTATCATTAAAACAATTAACACGAATTCGTTCGCCCATTTCTTCAAAACCGATATCTTTCACTAATTCTGTAACGATAGTTTCAAGAGTAATCCCATGCAGCGGATCAACTTTTTTCTTTTTAGTTTTGACAACTGTTTCTTTATTTTCTTTGGCCTTTTCCATTAAACCAAGTTCACTTATCTCTGATAAACAGTCAATCACTAGATTGATAAAATTTCATTTTTCAAGTCATCTAAATATTTTTTCATGACTAGAACTCTTTTTGATCCCTCAAGCTGGCCTGATTTAGTTTTAAGTGTATCTACAGTTTTAAATAATTTTGCATAAAAATGATCTATTGTAACTAGGCTATCATCTGGTGATCTCACGACACAAAACGGATCGTCAGCAGAATAAAAGCTTCTTTTTAAAACTCCTGCAGTTGCAAAACAGCGTGCTATTCCTATTGCACCTAAACCATCTAATCGATCTGCATCCTGTACTACTTTTGCTTCTAAACTTTTTGTATCTATATTTGCACTAAAGCTGTGGGCCTCAATCGCATGAAAGATCTGATCAAAATATTGTTTCGGATAACTTATTTCTGAAAGAAACTGAATACCCGCCTCAGCAGATAGTCGCGAGGCTACTTTTCGACGAGGATCATTTTTAGGTACAATGACAAAGTCATGCAGCAATGCAGCTGGCATAACTATTTCAATTTGAGCTTTTTCCAAAGCGCATAACTTCTTAGCCATTTGACTAACACGATTAAAATGTAAAAAATCATGCGCGGGCTCTTCATTGAGTGTGATTAAGCGAATCTTTTCAATGATAAGTTTTTCGAAGTTATTTAAATCAGGATTCATATTCATATTATCTACCAACTGCCTTGATTGGGCATATCTTTCCACGGGGCTTGTGGTGGTAATGATTCTTTGGCTTGAAGTAATTCAATGGATTGATTGTCCGGCGATTTAATAAAAGCCATGTGACCATCACGTGGCGGTCTTAAGATTTGTACTCCATTTTTCATCAAGCGATCACAAGTGTCATAAATATTATCAACAAGAAATGCAATATGCCCAAAATTACGCCCAAAAGTATATTCTTCAGCTTGATCCCAATTATAGGTTTATTCAACTTCCGGTTCGCCCTTAGCTGTCGCTAAAAATACCAGTGTGAATTTTCCTGATTCATTTTCATATCTGCGTGTTTCAACGAGGCCTAATTTATTAATAAAAAAATCAAGTGAACGATCTAAATCTTTAACACGAATCATTGTATGCAAGAACCTCATTAAAAACCTCTGTTAACTATTTTTGATTTAAAAAATTCCAAATATCTTTTGGTGTGTTCGCTAAAAAATGGGGATTTGCATTTTGCATAATTTCTTTTTTAGCATGTTTATCCCATACAGCGGCAATGGACATACACCCTGCTGCGTGCGCGGCTTGTATATCAACGATTGAATCGCCAATATAGCAAACTTCGCTAGGCTGCAGGCCTAGCTTATTCATAGCCAGTATAATCCCATCTGGTGCGGGCTTTGAATTTTGAATGTGATCGTCACCAACTAATATCTGAAAATGATCTGATAGCTGATGTGGGTTAAGAACAATGTGCATATCGCGTGAATGCCTACCTGTCACAACACCCATTAACAATTTTTCAGATCGGGCTTGATTTAACAAATCACGAATACCGTCGTGAAGTTTCATGTTTAATGCTAATTTTGATTGATGATCGATATAGGATTCAAAAGCAGCAAGACCTTTTTTTGAATCACCTAATAATTGAGTAAATATTTTATCAGCGCCAAGACCAAAATAGCGTTTAATTTCGTCAACTGTGCGTGGGCCTTCGCCGATTTGTGATAAAGCATAGTTAAATGATTCTAGTGCATAGCCTAAAGAATCAACCAACGTACCATCACAATCAAAAATTAATCCACGTTTTTTCATTGGCTATAAAGTAGCACAGACCTCATTTGGCGGCTACTTTTATATTGGCGATTGATTCGCGCACTGTGCTTTTCTAAATTGATCCATTTTTGAATAAATCAGGTCAGTCCAAAGTTGTAAAACCTTTTGGTTAAGTGCATCATCTTTTAAATTGAATTCTTTAGCTACGCCACGTTTAAAAATCATATCCATATCTTCAAAATGCGATACTCTTAATACGGCCATTAAATCTTCACGACTGACTAAATCAAGACGCTCAACAAATTCTTTTCGCGCTGCTTCTGAAACAGTTGTTAAAGGCTTAAGATTTTTTTCAGGACCACGACCTGGCTGGGCAGCCAAAGTACATTTATTATCAAGAAACATATTAAGTGCCTTGTAAGACATAAAATCACCGCGTGGATGATTTTTGTTTTTAACAAATTTAGGATCACGATTACCAAAAGCTGAACCTAAATCATGAGTCCCTGCAATGGGTGCTAAACAAACTTTTTTTCCATTTTGATCTTTAGCAACGTCTTTGTCTTCACACAACATCACATGTTGGCTCCCGCGTTCTTCAACAGTGTGAACTAAGTTAATAAATAACACTAAAACCTGTAATTCATGTTTTTGCTGTTCAGTTAAGTTAGGTTTTTCAGTTTTTTGTGAAACAGGATTGTATAAACCGTTAATGTATTCATCCCAACGCCAAGGCGCATTGGCAAAAGTTTTTCCTAAAGCTGGATTTGATGTATAGGCTTTCATGATCCGTTTACCATTAAATTTTCTTTCGATACTGGAGCCAGGAAATATATTTGTTTTATTCACGACTGTTTTTTGTGGATTAATCCCATTCTTCCAAGGATCAGTATCACAACCAAAACACACAACTTCTTTAACTGGATAGTAATTTTCTGACGGAAATCCCATCATCCAGGCTAATCTTGTTGCAGCAGAACTTGTGTAAGCTTCACGGTGACGCCATTCAGTTAATTCTGACATTGTTTTAAGACCTTCAATAGATGATTTAAATCTGACCTTTAAGACATCGGCAATCATTGGTTTTATTTCACCTTTTTTACTGACATAAGTAATCACAGATTTATCAGCTTTCAACATAACATCTTCTTCAAGTTTTCCATCAATAGTTACATCAGCAATACTGACAGCATCTGCTACGACATCGCCTTTTTCGCTGATCATTTGATTTTTTTCATTAGTTCTTACACAACGAAATTTATTGCTGGCTCCGTTTTGGTAGCGGTAAAAATAGCGGCAATGAATTGTGCTATCAGCTTTGATTTCAAGTTCGTCAGCCTTAGGGCCATTAACGATTTCTTCAGTCGTTTTTTTAGCAGGTTTTGGTAAAATAAATTTGGCTTCTTTAATACAATTAATTCGATTAGGATTCGTGTTTAAAATTTGTTTTTCCATATCCGGAAAGAACTCACAGGCCGCAAAACTTGTTTGACCCAGTAACAAACTTGAAAAAACTGTGATTAAAAGTGTTTTATTCATTTCAAACTCCAAAAAAAATAAATATCTAAAAATATCAACAATCTATAACGAGCAATTCAAATGCCATTTAAAATCACCGTATTCGAAAAGAGTATCTCATAATGAGAAACTAACCTGCCCTGCGACACAATTGCGGCACGGTTGACTAGTGTTTTGACAAAATAATTATTCAAAATCATCAAGAATGTCCTACAGTTGGCACAAGCGCTGCAATGTTATTTGATTATGCAAAAACGGCTGATCACTTTTATTTTTATATTTAATTCTATAAGTGCTTGGTCTTACATGGATTTGAATAAATCTCGAGGCTCACAAATCATCACAAGTTCACAGAATGAGCGTTGTTTTATCCCTCAAAAATTTCCAACAATTGATCGGCAAAATACTAAAAATAATTATTCTGAAAATGATTTAGAAACTGAACTAGAACTTTGCCAAATCGATACGAATATTCAACAGCCTTTGATCAAAAATACACAGTCCACTTACGCTGTTGGTTTATGCCCGAAATTACATAATACAAATCCAGGGCTTGAATTATATGAAATTCCAGAAACTTCAAATAAAAATGATTTAGAAAAAATGATTTGCGATCAGACTTCTTCATTAAGAGATGCTTCTAAAGTTGCAAAATATAAAATCAGCACAAGTTGCAGCTATACCCCGTCTATTTTAGCTTATTATCATGTTTCAAGAATTTTAGGTGGCTTGTTAGATGTTCCACCATCAGTGTTGAAAACATTACAAGTTGAAGAATACAAAAAGACTGTGCTTAAAGGACAAAAAACTTTAGCTAAAGGCGGAACTATTGCCTTTACTTGGAAAAATTTATTAAAACAATTAAGCAGCCCTACAGCAGATAAACGTGGACCGTATTTGTTCACAACAGATTCTAAACAAGTTTATGGGGCTTTATTAAAAAATATAAAAAATGAAGCCGCTTTTGCTGAAATTTCGAATGATTCTGGCGGTGAACAAATTGCCCGTGCTAAAGATTTTATGAAAGAACAAGTTTACCTTGATCTGATCAATGCTAAACCTGCTTCACAAATGATAAGTATTGACTGGAATCAAGCTAACGTACAAAAACTGCAGTTGATGGCTGATGCCTCAGATATGCTAATGATGGATTACATGCTACGACAAGAAGATCGCTTTAATAACATTGCCTATAAAGTTGAAATCACAGGTCTTGCCAATAATGAAATTAAAACTGTTCAATCTAAAAAAGCCGATGATCTTGAAAAAATAAAAATAGCCCAAGAAAAGTTTAAAGAATTATATCCAAATTCAAATGCCTTCCCAGTAAAACGCATTATCTTGAAAGACAATGATTGCGGCGTCGCTGTTGAAAGTGGTGTGGCTAGAACAAGTATCGTTGCTGAATTAAAGATGCTAGAACCTTTGAAACATATTAAAAAATCAACTTATGATCAAATTCAAAGATTCGCAGGCTTTATGAGTTCATCAAATACAGCACAATTCACAAAAGATTTCTTTATTAACGAAACAACAATGACAGTGAATGACTATGCAAGGTTTCAAAACAACACAAAAACTTTGGCAGAAACAATCAAACTAAAATGCCAAAAGGGGTTGTTATTTCTTGATCTTGATTTAGATCAGCACTTTATAGCAAAGACTGTGCATTCATTAAGTCTGTGTGATGTGAAATAAACAATCAAATAATTAAGGTCGTGCTTTAACGGTGATGTTAATCGTCTGACTTAACTTCTGCCCACTAGATCTATGCCCACCATCAGCAAATTGCAAAGTCAGTTTATATTTTCCCGGTGCAAGCTTTAACTCAGCTTCAGTTTGACCTTTTCCATAATGAATATGGTTTTCATCAACGGGGATTACTTGATCAGCAGGGAAAAATTCTTTGTTCACTAGAATATGAAAATGTCCTGCTTTTTTATTATCCATATCTTCGCCAGCATGTTTAATCACTAAACCTTCAAGACCAAATTTTGCTATGAACGTAGTTCCAACCACAGCCCCATCTTTTGGAGACACAAAAAATACTTTCTCAGTTTTTGCGTGAACAGACGCTGTAAGAAATAAAGACATTAAAAATACAAATTTAGACATAAAAACCTCTTTTTAATGATTAAGTTAATTCTTTCTTCATCGGATAGCTACGAATTTCAACACCATCACGAATAAGACCTGTGTCATACGCACCCTGCCTAAAAAGTCTTATAAATAAGTTGTAGGTTACTGCTAGATCGAGTAAAAAACACCCAACACAGGAGATACCATGATCTACGATATGACCGTCACACAGTTTACAAAAATGCTTAAAAATTTAGATGCGATTTTAGCAAAGGCTATTCCGTTTGCTGAAGCGAAAAAAATTGAAGTTGATGTTTTACTAAATTCACGACTTGCACCAGATCAATTCAATTTGATTCGTCAAATTCAAATTGCTTGTGATGCCGCTAAAATCTGTGTCGCTAAATTAACAGAAAAAGATGCTCCGGTTCATGACGACAAAGAAGTCACATTGCCACAATTAAGAAATCGTATTGCTGAAACAATTGCATTTTTAGGTTCAGTCTCTGAAAAAGATTTTGCAAAAGCTTCAGAAATTAAAGTGACTACCCCACGTTGGGAGGGGAAATATTTAATGGGGCATGAATATGCAACTCAACATTCAATCCCTAATGTTTATTTTCACACAACAACGGCTTACCAAATTTTACGACACAACGGTGTTGAAATTGGTAAAAAAGATTTCTTAGGCAATATGCCGTTTAAGCACTAACAGCAACACTAAGCTGTCTCTAGTTTTTTTAGATCCATGTTTCTTAGTGTGGGCGAAAAATAACTAACAAATCCTACAGTCATTAAACACATCACCCCGCCAAAATAAACGGCGGGGACTGTTCCTAAAATTTTTGCGGCGATTCCTGATTCAAGTTCACCAATTTCATTCGATGATCCAATAAAAATAGAATTCACTGCTGAAATCTTCCCGCGCATATGATCCGGTGAAGACAACTGCACAGCACCCGACCTAATCACCATACTGATACTGTCAAATCCTCCGCTGAAAGCTAAAGCAGCCAAGGATAAATAAAAATTCTGACTTAATCCAAAAATTAAAATACTAATTCCAAAACCTGTCACCGCTGATAACAGCCATTTACCCGTTCGCATATTCATGTGCTTTGATAAATACAGTGTCATTATCGTTGCGCCCACTGCAGGGGCTGCACGTAGTAATCCTAAACCTTTGGGACCTACGAATAAAATTTCACTGGCAAAAATTGGCAATAAAGCTGTTACTCCGCCAAATAAAACTGAAATCATATCTAGTGATAAGGCCGGCAGCAAAATAGGGTGTTTAAATACAAATCTAATTCCAGATAAAAATTCGTCTTTAATACTAGCATGTTTATCTTTTGATTCAGGCGGCGGAATATCTTTATCAATTGAAAACATCGCAAAAATCCCTGCTAACAATAGCAGGCAAACAATACTTGATGAAACAATTGCCCCTAAGAAACCAAAAATGATTCCGCCAAAGGCAGGGCCTGCAATACGTGCGATTTGCATCGCTGAACTGGACTGCGCTGTGGCCTGCATCAACTGGCTGCGTTCAACAAGTCTTGGCACAGTGGCAAAAATAGCTGGTTGAGAAAATGATCTAGCAAGCCCCGTTAAAAAAGCAGCTGAATATAATAACCCAACTTGCACACCTAACGAAAAATCTAATGCAAATATGTGTTCAGCTAAAACAACTACTCCGGATAAAAAACTCACATACATCACACGACGATAAACTACGAGTGGTCTAGAACGATCAATGAGATAGCCTGCATACAACGCTAAACCAATCGCAGGAACAGCTTCAGCTAAGCCAATAAAACCTAAATACAGTGGATCTTTTAATAAATCATAAATGCGCCAACCTAAAACAACGGCCTGCATTTGTACCGCAAAGGTAAAAAGAAATCGAGCTGTTAATAATTTTCTAAAATTTACAGGCATATTTGATAGACCACGTAAAAATGCATCGCTGCTGCGATAATCGTGAAAGCGTGAAACAATTCATGATAGCTAAAAATAATCGGACTGAGTTTTGGTTTTCTTAAAGCATAAAACACAGCACCTATGCTATAAAAAATTCCACCAGCTAAAATGATAACAACTTTATCAGTGCCTAAATATTTATTAAATTCTCTGATATATGGCAGACCTAACCAACCCATAATGACATAAAACAACGCCGATACTGGTTTAGGCGCAGACACCCAGAAAACTGATTTTAAAACACCCAAAATAGCTATAGACCATATTAGTATCAACAACTGACGACCATCTTGTTCAGAAAGAGCAAATAAACACACCGGAGTAAATGAACCAGCAATGAGAATATAAATAGCAGAATGATCTAAACGCTTCATAACTGCTTTTGCCTTTGGTTTCCAAAAAACACGGTGGTACAAAGCGCTGATTCCAAACATCGAAAGAACACCGATTGAATATATGATGGCTGCAATAAGTGCTTTTGGTGTCTGTGTTTTTGAAATGAGTATGGCGCAAGCAAAAATAGATATAAAAAAAGCGATTTGATGTAAGCGACCTCTTAAGAGTGGTCGTTTTAAAAAATCTTCCATCGACATAATTTAGTGCTCCGCTTTTAGAATCTTAGTATGCAGTTCAATTGTTAGCGTTTCAATTCTTTGACTTAATAACTGGGTGGTTTCTGTCAATTTTGTATTCTGTTTAATCAGTTCAATAATTTGACTGGTTTGTTCTACAGCTAGTTGTTCTCTGAATTCGCTGGCCTGAGCAATAAATTCTCTATGCTTGGCATCTGCTTCAGCCTGCATTCTGTCGCGGTCTGATTGTCTTGTTTGGGCTAGTAGTATTAATGGTGCTGCATAAGCGGCCTGTAAACTAAATGCTAAGTTTAGTAAAATAAATGGGTAAACATCGAACTTAAAAACACCGATTACATTTAAGATAATCCAAATGAAAACCACAATAGTTTGCGTAGCTAAAAAAATTGGTGTTCCGAAGAATCTGGCAAAAGCTTCTGCTTTAAGTGAAAACCAATTGTTTCCAAATGTTGAATGAAGATGTGCATGAGGTTTATGAAATCTGAAATAATTTTGATCTGATTCTATAGTGGACTGCTTGCTTATTTTATTATCCATTTGTTTACTTTATCCCGTTGAGGGACAAAGTAAACAAATATCAAACTATCCAACTGGCTACTTAGCTGATTATTTAATCTCAAAGCGGTCAAGCATCATGACTTTATTCCATGCGCCAACAAAATCATTTACGAATTTTTGTTTTCCGTCTTCAGCAGAATAAATTTCAGCGATCGAACGTAATTCTGAATGCGAACCGAAAATCAAATCAACAGGTGTTGCCGTCCATTTAACTGCACCTGTTTTACGGTCTACGCCTTCGTAGATCCCTTCAGTTGAAGATTTTTTCCATTGTGTCGACATATCTAACAAATTCACAAAGAAATCATTACTTAATGTTCCAGGTTTTGTTGTGAATACGCCATTTTTAGATTGGTTAGCATTCGCGTTTAACACACGTAAGCCACCAACTAAAACTGTCATTTCAGGAACAGTCAGTGTTAGCATATTCGCGCGATCGACTAACATTTCTGTCGGAGACATGTAATTGCCTTCTCCGTAGTGATTACGAAATGCATCGGCTTTTGGTTCAAGAACGGCAAATGAACTAACATCAGTTTGTTCTTGCGTAGCATCCATTCGTCCCGCTTTAAAAGGAACTTTTACAGTGTGCCCAGCCGATTTTGCTGCTTTTTCAACTGCAGCAACACCGCCCAGAACTATTGTATCAGCTAAAGAAACTTTCATTCCTCCAGTTAGTGATTTATTAAAATCTTTTTGAATTTTTTCTAATTTAACAAGAACTTTAGAAACTTCTTCAGGATTATTCACTGACCAATCTTTTTGTGGAGCTAAACGTAGACGTGCGCCGTTTGCGCCACCACGAAAATCAGTTCCGCGGTAAGACGATGCCGATGCCCAAGCTGTACGAACAAGTTCTGATACCGTTAAACCTGAATTTAAAATTTTATTTTTTAATGACGTAATTTCGCCTGCACTAATTAAAGAGTGATTAACTGCAGGGATAGGATCTTGCCAGATTAAAATTTCTTTTGGACTATCCTTACCGATGTAACGCACGCGCGGACCCATGTCCCTGTGAGTTAACTTAAACCAAGCTTTTGCAAACGCTAACTCAAATTCAGCTGAATTATCTAAAAAGCGTTTTGAAATTTTTCTGTAATCAGGGTCTTCTTTCAAGGCAAGATCTGTCGTAAACATAATTGGCGCATGCTTTTTATCTTTGTCATGGGCATCAGGAACAATGTTTGCTGCTTGACCATCTTTAGGAATCCACTGAGTTGCTCCTGCTGGGCTTTTTGTTTTTTCCCATTCAAATGCAAATAAATTTGTTAAATATAAATGCGTCCACTGTGCTGGGCTTGAAGTCCACGCGCCTTCTAGACCGCTGGTAATTGTGTCGCCAGCTTTGCCAGATCCACATTTATTTTTCCAACCAAAACCTTGATCTTCAATTCCTGCAGCAGCGGGCTCTGCACCCACACATTTTTCAGGCTTTGCCTTACCATGGGCTTTACCGAAAGTGTGCCCACCAGCGATAAGTGCAACTGTTTCTTCGTCATTCATCGCCATACGACCAAAAGCTTCACGAATATCTTTTGCTGCTAATAATGGATCGGGATTCCCATTTGGCCCTTCTGGATTCACATAGATTAAACCCATTTGAACAGCCGCTAAAGGTCCTTTTATTTTTCTGTCACCTTTGTTGTATCTTTCATTACTTTCTAACATTTTTTTCTCTGAACCCCAGTAAACTAAGTCAGCTTCCCAGTCATCAGTACGACCACCAGCAAAACCAAAAGTTTTAAAACCCATCGATTCTAAAGCAACGTTTCCTGTTAAAACCATTAAATCGGCCCAAGAAATTTTATTTCCGTATTTTTGTTTGATCGGTAAAAGTAATCGACGTGCTTTATCTAGATTGGCATTATCAGGCCAACTATTTAAAGGCTCAAAACGTTGTTGACCACCGGCTGCTCCGCCGCGGCCATCAGCTACACGATATGTTCCAGCACTGTGCCATGCCATACGAATAAAAAATGGTCCGTAAGTTCCGTAATCAGCAGGCCACCAGTCTTGTGGTGTCTTCATTAACTTTTCAATGTCTTTTTTTACAGCTTTAATATCTAATTTTTTAAATTCTTTAGCGTAATCAAAATTTTTACCAAGCGGGCTAGATTCAACAGCATGTTGACGTAACGGCGCCAAATCTAATCTTTCAGGCCACCAAAATTGATTTGATACAGTTGCACGGTCTACAGTTTCACTAGCCGGCCCGCGGTTTTCTTTCGCGTACGCTAATTGTGAAAATACTAAAGTCATTGCAATGACTTTTTTTAGATTTTTTCCAAACATAAATTCTCCCTATGTTAAGTGGTTTGTTTAATTTTTATTTAAATAATTTAATCTGTTAGATATTTACTCATTGATAGCCGTCAGTTGACAACATATTGGTGATGACTACTTGATGGCCATAGATATAATCTATAGTGTAGTGCGCTATATTGTCGTGATCATAGTCTAAAGTTGAGGTCGGATTGAACTCATCCCATAAATAAGTATAAAGTAACCTATGACCAGAATATTTGTCGACGCTGATGGCTGCCCCGTTAAAGACGAAACCTATAAAGTGGCGGAACGCTATCTATTACAAGTCGTTATTGTGGCTAATAAATATTTAAATATTCCGCTAAATCCCCTATTTGAAATGAAAGTTGTTAGCGGTAACTTTGATGCTGCCGATGATTGGATCGTTGAAAATTGTAAAGACGGTGATATTGTCATCACTGCAGATATTTTATTAGCTGAACGCTGTGTAAAAAAATTAGCCAGGGTTTTAGGTCATAAAGGTGATGAATTCACACAAGACAATATAGGATCTGCCGTGGCCAGTCGTGAATTAATGCAGAATCTACGACACATGGGTGAAGTCAAAGGCGGACCAGCCCCCATGGATAAAAAAGCAAAGTCGAATTTTTTGGGAACATTAGACCGAATTATTCAATCTTTAAAAAAGGAAAAAAAGTTTTAGATCATGTATAAACTTCGCGAATACCAACAACAAGCCGTTGATAGCACGATTCGTTTTTTTAGAAAAAAGCGTGATCCTGCTGTGATTGTTCTTCCGACTGGTGCTGGTAAAAGTTTAGTGATCGCAGAACTAGCCAGTGTCGCTAAGGGTCGGGTTTTGGTTTTAGCGCATGTGAAAGAACTTGTTGAACAAAATTATGAAAAATATCAAAGCTATGGTTTATCAGCTGGGATATTTTCAGCTAGCCTTGGGAAAAAAGATTTTGAACAAAAGGCAATTTTTGGCAGCGTGCAATCAGTAGCCCGTGCTTCTGATGATTTCTTTAATGATTTTTCACTACTGGTGATTGATGAATGTCACCGCGTCGCTGAAGAAGGATCGACCCAGTATCAAGACGTGATTAAAAAATTAAAAGATCGTAATCCCGAACTGTGTATTTTAGGGCTTACTGCTACGCCTTACCGTTTAGGATTAGGTTGGATATATGAATATTCACAACTTGGTGAAATAAAAACTGATCAAAAAAGATTTTTCAAACAATGCGTCTATGAATTACCACTTTCATACATGATTAAAAATAAATATTTAACAAATCCTGTAAAAGTTGACATCCCAGTTACATGTTATGATTTTTCTGAATTGTTAGACAAAGACCGACAATTTACCACAGCCGAAGTCGAAGAAATTTTAAAAAGTCAGAAAAGACTAACGCCATTTATTATTAATAATATTGTCGACATCACTGAAAAATTTAAACGCCAAGGCGTGATGATATTTAGTAGCTCCGTGAAACATGCTGAAGAAATTATGACCTATTTACCAAAAGATGATTCACGGATCGTCATTGGTGATACTGACATGGCTGAACGAAATGAAATCGTTGAAGATTTTAAAAAGAAAAAATTTAAATATCTAGTGAACGTTTCAGTTCTTACAACCGGATTTGACGCGCCCCATGTGGATGTGATAGCCATTTTACGCCCGACAGAATCAAATAGTTTATACCAACAAATTATTGGTCGTGGACTAAGGCTTTCACCCGGTAAAAAAGACTGCTTTGTTTTAGATTACGCAGGTATGGGTCACGATATTTTTAGACCTGAAATCAGTGATAAACGTCCTTCTGAAGACACAGTCCCCGTGATTGTTCCATGTCCAATGTGCCACTTTGACAATAATTTTTGGGGCAGAACCGATGATGATGGTATTGTGTATGAACACTACGGCCGTAAGTGTAAAGGGGCCGTTCAAGACAACAACACTCTTGAAATTATCCCTTGTGGCTACCGATTTAGATTAAAAATTTGCCACAGCTGTGGATCTGAAAATGATATCTCGGCCAAATCATGTGAAAAATGTGATGCGACTTTGATTGATGCTGATGCAAAATTAAAACATGCTAAACTATCTAAAAATTTTCATGTGTTAACCCCGGACCGAATCACTTTCGAAGAACGTACAGATAAAAATTCAAATCCTTATCTTGAAATCAGATATTATGATTTTGACTCACAATACGTTAGCGAAGCCCATTTCTTTAATAATTCATCAGCAATTAAAAAATTTAATATTAATTTTTTAAGATCTCATTTAAGACGGCCAGAATTAGCAGTTGAACTACAAACACCAGCTGACGTGATTAGATTTCAAAAACTTTACCGACTGCCGTCGTTTGTGATCGCTAGAAAACAAGATAAGTTCTGGAAGATTACTGAAAAAGTTTTTGCTGAAGAGTTGTAGTATTAAATTTTTTTAGTGATTTGCATGTTTCGACTAAGTCTATTCATGTCCGGTATCATAATGACTACCTTTGCACATTTTTCGATTTCCTGGTTAGAAACTCAGATAAAAACAATGCTAGTATAGTATAAGTTAAAAATAGATAAAAACCAGGTTGAAGCGAAGTCCCATTTGTTGTTAGTAGTACTATTTCTTTATCGGCAGAATGAAGTTTTTCGAATTGGCTGGCAATCAGGCCATTAAAACCAATATAGGCCATAAAGATAGCGATGATCATCACATCAGTCATCGACCATTTACCTGACTTAAGAACAAAGAATTGAATTATTTTATTTTCACGGGATTTCCAGTGGTTGTAGTAATACAAAATTGATGAAATCAATTTTGTAACTGGAAACACAACACTAAAAATCACCATTAAAAGACCTACAATTTTCATTTGAATATCACGATGGGTAATCATAATCCAAAAAACATCTAGAACACTTTTTGTTTGAAAATATAAAATCTGATCTAAAAACCGGACAGGATGATCAAATAATACAAAACTCATTTCTGCTATTTTAGCTTCTAGATCAATCATCGGAACAGTCACCCCACTGATCAGCAGAATAAATAAAGTCAGCACTAAGATAATATATTGTGCACTGGGTAAATCCAGACTAAATCCTGCAAAAGCAAACAGCACAACAGCAAGTAGAATTAAAATCCATGTTAGATTAAAAATTTTATTTTGTGCTAAGAAAATATCTTCATTCAGTTTTATTTTCGCAGAAGTTATATCAGCTCTCCCTGATCTATGAACAATATCCATAATTAGTGACACATCTTGTTCTTGGAAAGTATTTTCAAAATAATTATCAACTTTACCTTGTAATAATCCTTTTAAGTTTTGTTTAGCTTTTGGTTTTTGCATCGTCTTAATAATGTCATCAGCATATTTAGGTATACCCGATTTAATATCATCAATATCGACAAATGTGTTGATAAAAGCCTGTTTGAATTTTCCTTTAACAGTCGTTTTATTTTTTTCTTTCATTTTTGTATTCACGCCGTCAATCAATTGATTCAATTGGGCTTCAAGCATTGGTTTGATTTGTTTTTCATTGCCTTTTAAATCAAGATCACTGATTTCGGCATTGATGATATCGGATAGTTGTTCTTTCCATTGATTGATACTAAAAAGACCATATTTAATATTATTAATATCACCGTAATCTTGTTTTCGAAGTTGATTGTCTTTTGATAAACTAATAATTTGCTGACCTAGAGCAGCCGCAATAACAAATATAATGGCATAGACAATAATTTTTAAATTCTTCATACTTGAAATATATACAATTCTTGGTGTTTATGCAATTAAGTACAGGCATTTTATAGTCTCGGCTCTAAAAAAATATTTAAAGCCGAGACCTTCTGAAATTATTCTTTTAAGTAAGCATCTCGTGAATCTTGATATTCAGGACGCTGTTCGTTTTGGTTGGGGTTTTTTTCTCTGTCTGTTTCAAATGATTCATCTTCACTTGCATCTGAAGCTTGTTTTTTGAAATCAGATTTAGATTTGAAATCAGATTTAGAATCGTAACCAGAGTCTTTGTCTGATTTTGTTCGATCTGGATTTCCTTCCTGTCTATAGCTAGAGTTTTTGTTCGGTTGTTGTGTTTTACTCTTGTCTGAGTTGTCTGTATTTTTTTCTGTTTGTGATTCCATAATTTCTCCTTAGTTTGTTGTTGTTATTAAACTAACTGCAAACATTCGATTGCAAAGTTGCAGCCGCCTAGCTTTTCAATCAGTAGCGAATTAAACCGTAATAGCAGCAATAATTTATTGTCTATGTTCATAAAGCAATCCAACATGAGGCAAAAAGCCTCGTTGCTATTTATAATTTAGTCTCAAACGATTTAGGCTTTGTTTCTGATTGGCCGTTTTATTGCTACTTCTCATTAAATGCTATTTAAAATCGAATTAACTAAATAATCGCAAAGGCGAATTTATGAAAAAAATATTGAATCATTTATGTCTAGCAATCGGTGCTCTAACTTTTACTGGATCATTAGCGATAGCTAAACCTGCGCATCCAGATCCAGACATGAAAAAAGTTTTAACTGAATTAACATCTCGAGGTGGAAAACCCATCGAAATGCTTTCAGCAGAAGAGGCCAGAAATCAACCGACTCCGACGGATGCAGTAAAATCTGTAATGGCGAATGAAAATAAAATCGACAAAACAAAATTATCTGAAGTTCGAGACATAGAACTACAGGGGGCTGACGGAAAAATTGCTGCTCGTCTATATATCCCGTTTGGGAAACAGCCTTTGCCTGTCGTCGTGTATTACCATGGCGGAGGCTTTGTAATTGCAACCAATGATGTCTATGATGCTACACCAAGATCATTAGCTGAACAGACCGGTGCAATTTTTGTTTCTGTTGAATATCGTAAAGCTCCGGAACACAAATTTCCGGCTGCGCATAACGATGCATTCGCAGCGTATAAATGGGTTCTAGCTAATGCATCAACTTTCGGAGGAGATTCTAATCGCGTCGCAGTAGCCGGTGAAAGTGCTGGCGGAAATTTAGCTTTGAATGTGGCTATCGCAGCACGCGACGAAGGAATAAAAACTCCAATTCATGAATTGTTAGTCTACCCAGTTGCAGGAACCGATATGAATACTAAATCTTATCAAAAAAATATAGAAGCCAAGCCACTTAATAAACCCATGATGGAATGGTTTTTCGGACAATATACAACTACAGCTGAGGACAAAAAAGATTCCCGTTTAAATTTACTTGCGGCAGATTTAAGTGGATTAGCCCCTGCAACTATCATCACAGCAGAAATCGATCCCTTACAAACTGAAGGAAAAGCATTAGCTGATAAATTAAAAGCAGCCGGTGTGAAGGTTCAATATAAAAATTATACTGGTGTCACTCATGAATTTTTTGGAATGGCGCCCGTAGTGAGCAAAGCTAAAAATGCTCAAAAATTTGCCGCCACTGAACTTAAAAAATCATTTTGAAGTACAAAGTCTATTTTACAGAGGTCAATATGCAAAAAGGAAGTAAAGAAAAATATTCAGTTAAACAAGAAAGTCAAGCTGGGCACATTGAAGACAGCGAAAAGAAGAGTGGCCGTTCAACTAAGACGGCCCAGCAAATAGCATGGGCAACTGTGAATAAGCAAAGTAGTATCGCCCCCAAAAAACCAGTTCATAGAAAAACACATAAAATTCAAAACTCTCATGCTAATTAAATATATTAACAAAAACAAACAACAAAGGAGAAACTTATGTTTAA
>JAYSQO010000090.1:0-24224 GCA_043721535.1 Bdellovibrio sp.
TCGTCAAACTTCAGGATTTAAAGTCCGTCCTAAACCTGTACAGTTGGTAAGAAGCTAAAGGTCTAGATGCTTAACTTAAAAGATCACAGATCAGTTTTAATAGTTTTAAGATTTGATAAATCAAATTTAAAAAAATTAAAGCTGTCTTCACGAGATGACGATATAAACTACAACGCTTATTGTATTTACGATCCGACATTCGGAACCTCCTTCATTAAAGAGGTCTGAAGTCTCAATAAAGCCAAGTTGGGTGTGCCCATCTTGGCTTTATGCATTTTTGGGGCTAGAAAAAGTGCCGCGAATTGACCAAAAATTTATTACAAATCATAATAAAACAATGAAAAGTATGACTGGCTACGGCTTATGCCGCGCAAACACTCAAGATGTGTCTTTAGAGATTAGTATTCGTGCCGTGAACGGACGTTTTTTAGAAACGCGGTTTCATTTGCCAAAACATTATTATCTTTTTGAAGCTGATTTGAAAAAAAAATTATCTGAATATGTTGTGCGTGGCACAGTTGATATTTATATCAATCGTAAATTAAAAAATAATGCCAGCACTAATAAAGTTGTGATTAATTCTAAATTAGCGCAAGAGTACTTAAAATCATTTAAAAAATTAGCTAAAGAACTAAAACTGAATGATGCCATTCGGTTTGAATTAATTTCAAGACAGCCTGATGTGATTCATATTGAAGAACAAGATGGTCTAAACACACACGAAGTGGCTTTATTAAAAAAAGCATTTGATGCTGCACTCAAAAAATTAGATATCGAAAAATCACGTGAAGGATTAGCGTTGAAAAAAGATTTACAGAAAAATCTGAAAGAACTGCAACGTTATATTCAAAAAATTTCTAAATTGCGTGATGAGGCGAATAAAGTTTTACAGCAAAAATTTGAAACAAAAATTAAATCCCGTTTACCTAAAGAAGCCGCTGGTCATGGTGTTGATGCGCAAAGAATTACGCAAGAAATCGTGATTCAACTTGAGAAAGCTGACATCAATGAAGAATTGACAAGGTTAGCTGAACACACAAAAAATTTCGAAAAAATCACTGAACTTGAAAAGGTTGAAGGCAAAAAGCTAGATTTTTACACACAAGAATTACTGCGTGAAGTTAATACGATCGGATCAAAAAGTCAGATTGCAGGAATTACTGAATCTGTTGTAGAAGCTAAAACACTGATTGAGCGAATCAGAGAACAGGTTCAGAACATCGAATGAGTCATTCGTCTCTTACAAACTTAGCACGAATTATTGTCGTCGCAGCCCCCAGCGGAGCTGGAAAAAGCAGTTTTGTTGAAAAAATTGCAGCCGAGAACGATAAGCTTCATGATTTAGTCACTTACACGACCAGATCAATGCGAACAGGTGAGAGCCAAGGTAAGCCCTATTTTTTTATTACCCATGATGAATTTATCAAACGCCGGGACAATGGTTTTTTTATCGAGAGTGCCCAAGTGCACACAAATCATTACGGGGCCTCTTATGAGCAGCTGGAACTGGCGTGGACACACAGGAAAGTTGTCATCATGGATATCGATATCCAGGGCGTAAAGACGTTTAAAGCGAAGTTTCCCGATACAAAGACAGTGTTTATCTTGCCTCCGTCGATAGAGGAATTAAGACGTCGCGTCATAAAACGTGATGGTGGTGCCCCAGCCGATCTTGAAGTTCGTATGAGTAACGCTGAAAAAGAAATGGCTGAAGCTCACTGGTTTGATGTCAGAGTCGTCAACGATGACTTTGCTAGATCTTTTGCAGAATTCAAAAAAATTGTTGAGAATTGGATAGCTTAGGGTTAAATAGAGTCTTCCTATGGAGGTCTATAATGGCTCGTGTTACCGTCGAAGATTGTTTAGATAAAGTTCCTAATCGTTTTGCCTTAGTTTTACTTGTTGCTAAACGAGCTAAACAACTTCTTAAAGGTGGCGAATGCACAGTTGCAACTCGCAATAATAAATACATCGTCAATTCACTTCGTGAAGTCGCTATCGGAAATGTGATTTTCGATGCTAAAGTTGATGAAGTAATGGCTCGTAATGACATGTTGAAAGATCTTAACAAGTAGCTGTAGCGCTATTTACTAACTGAAGGTCTACGCCTTTAGTCCGAATTGTTGAAGAACACGAAAATCCTGCTCAAATTGCAGGATTTTTCATTTTAAAATAATAAGATGCAAGAGATCTATTTAGACGACAGATTACCTCAAAAACCAATTAAGACTGTCGACGAACTTGTTGATAAAATTAGATCGTATCATCCACAGCTTCCTATAGAACTTATTGAAAAAGCCTATTTATTTTCTGAGAAAGCCCACGAAGGACAATTGCGTAGATCCGGCGAACCTTATATTTCTCATCCATTAAATGTTGCAGCTATTTTAGCAGATCTAAGACTTGATGTCGACACGATCATGACCGGCCTTTTGCATGACACTGTCGAAGATACGCAAGCATCGCTTGATGAAATCAAAAAAGAATTTGGTGAAACAGTTTCTTACTTAGTCGACGGAGTCACTAAAATCGGACAAATGAATTTTCGAAATAGTTTCGACAAACAAGGTGAAAATATTCGTAAGATGATTGTCGCCATGGGAAAAGACGTGCGTGTTGTATTAGTGAAGCTAGCAGATCGTCTTCATAATATGCGAACACTGAATCACATGCCCTATGAAAAACAATCACGTATTGCACAAGAAACTTTAGAAATTTACTGCCCCTTGGCAGGTCGCATTGGTATTAGCGCCTTAAAAATTGAATTAGAAGATTTATGCTTTAGATATTCACGTCCAGATAAATATTATGAATTAGTTCAGTCGATTAAAAAAACTGAAGGTGATACGCAAAAATATATTGATGAAGTTAAAAAAAATGTCGCTGATGTTTTAAAAAATACAGCCATTAAAAAATATAAAATCTACGGCAGATCAAAACATCTTTGGTCAGTCTACAGAAAAATGACGTCACGCAATCTAGATTATGATCAAGTCTATGATGTATTGGCATTTCGTATTCTTGTGGGTAGTGTTGTCGAATGCTATGAGGTCTTAGGTTATATTCACTCGATCTGGAAACCAATCCCTGGTCGTTTTAAAGATTTCATCGCTATGCCTAAATCAAATGATTATCAATCACTGCACACCACTGTTATCGGCCCAGGTGGAGATCGTATTGAAATTCAAATCCGTACTGAAGAAATGCATTTGATTGCCGAAAAAGGGATTGCAGCCCACTGGAATTACAAAGAGCGTGGTAAAATCAACGAAGATAAATTACAGCAAGCGAACTGGCTGCGTGAATTAGTGAGCCTGCATCAGCAATCAGATTCGCCGGATGAATTTTTAGAAACAATTAAAACTGATTTATTAGAAAAAGATATTTATGTTTTCACCCCAAAAGGGGATGTTAAAGAATTGCCTGAAAACGCAACGCCAGTTGATTTGGCTTACGCCATACACACTAATTTAGGAAACACCTGCACAGGTGCCCGTGTTAACGGTCGTATTGTTCCGTTGAAATATCCATTACAAAATGGGGATCGTGTTGAAATTATTAATTCAAAAACACAAAACCCATCAAAAGATTGGTTAAAATTTGTTGTTACAAATAAAGCTAAGTCAAAAATCAGATTGTACGTCAAAGAAGAACAACGCCGTAATGCTTTAGTTATGGGTAAAGAGCTTGTTGAAAAAGAATTTCGCAAATTTGGTATGGCTGCCGCCAAACATCTTAAAGGCGCTGAGTTTGATAAATATTTAAGTGATAGTGGTATCGTTGATATAGATGAGCTTTATGTTAAAGCGGGCTATGGAAAACTAGAGCCCCGTCATTTAGTCACTATTTTTAATCCCGATGCAGTTAAACAAGAAAATGAAAAAGATGAAACCAGTACTTTTATGGAAAAAGTACTTAAAGCTGTTAAAACTAAAAAACGTAAAACCAGTTCACTGGTTTCAGTTGATGGTATGGATGATGTTTTAGTGCATTTTGCAAAGTGCTGCGGACCTATCCCTGGGGATTCAATTTCAGGTTTTATCAGTCGGGGAAAAGGTATCATCATTCACAGATCTGATTGTTCAAAAGTATTTGAATTAGATCAAATGAGACGTGTCGAAGTCGCATGGACAACAAAATCAGCAGCCGTAGGCCAAGAACGACAAGTTAAACTAGAAGTGGTCAGTCAAGATGTGCCGGGGTTATTAAAATTAATGTCTGAAGCTTTTTCAGTGCAATCAATTAATATTGAATCGGCACAAATTAGAACCACACGCGATAAAAAAGCGATTTGTGTGTTTGAAATATCAGTGAAAGATTTAACTCAGTTAAATAATGTGATATTACATCTACAAAAGATTAAAGGTATTATTGGGGTTCAAAGGATCTAAATCGCAGTGTCAGGATTCAGCACTGTTGTCGTTATCTCTTCAGCTTCAATAGTGCTTCGAATACTGTCGATTAGGCCATGTGTTGTTTCTAAAAATATAGATGTCTCAGCAGGTAATTTGCGTTCTATTTGATAATATCCACCAGGTAAACCAATCACAATATCAGTATCGGCCACTAAGATAGGGCCGCCACTATTGCCACCGTAAGTGCTACAGTTGTGACCCAGCTTTTCTGCATTAAGCATAAATAAATTTCTTTTTTCTTCACCAAGCGCAGTTCTTGGAACTGATTTTTTATTTAAAGTAGCCATTTCATCAGAGGTATATTCTTTACCGATCGGTCGACTTTGATTTTGAATAGAGCAATTTTCTGTTGTTGTAGGTTGGCCTTGTCGTTCTGAATCCGCAGGGTGACCTAGCATTTTTAGTTTTGTACCTTCCGGTGGAATAAAATCAGCTAGTCGTAAAAAAACGGCTGATTTACGAATACGATTTTCTATTTTTTTAGAATTGTAAGAGATTTCTACAATCATAAAGTCATTGTAGTCATTTTTTGCAACAACACGTTTACAATAACCAACAACATCAGGCGCAGCCCATGATTTGAATATTATTTTTTCTTTAGAGTTATTACCCGCACAATATTTTTCTAACTCATACTGGGCACAGTGATTATGGGTGCCCACGAAAAGTTTATTTTGATTATTCTTAATAAAAAAAGCTGAACAGTGATTGTTTTCAATCCTGATAAGAGCATTAAGTTCATTTGTTGTTGGATCGCGTCTGACTGAGTTTTCAAAAAAAGCAGCATCTTGAAAACCTGCTGATTTTCTATCAGTTGTTTTTGAAAAGTACTGACAACTGCTTGCCAGAAAAAAAAATAGTAATAAAATTTTAAACATTAAAATTTCCAGCCGTATCCAAGTTGAAGAGCTATTTGATTAATAGCAGGAACACTTTCAGAGGTATTAAATGAATAATGGTATTCAAATGTCGCAGGAATATAGGTTTTATTATCAAAGTTATAATCATAACCAAACATGAGACCTAAAGTGTTAGCCATGTTGATATCATCGGTCCTTAAAGCAGTAGATGATTTAGAGATTGGCATTTTAAGAGTTCCACCGATAGCTCCCCACAAGACATTTTCAGATTTTATAAAATCATAGCGTAAATAGCCTGCACCAGCTAAGTAGTTAATGCTGACGTTACAATCTGTTGATGTGCGCCCATTACAAGATAAGTATTGGGCCGTGCCTTTAACGGCAATGGGTTCTAGACCTAATTGACCGCGAAATGTGTACTGCGGAGAGAGCGGGTAATCTAAGGCTGCTGTAATGCCGATATTTGTTCCATTCATAGTGACTGTTTCAGTTCTTGGGAGTGCATTATTATCAGCTTGTTTTGTGGTGATCGTATTCATCATCAATTTTCCTAAAATTGAAAATTGCATCAGATCATGCCTGATGACGATATCTTTTTTACTAACAGTTCTAGGCGATGATTGAACATTCGAATTTGTTCTTAGTTTTTGTCCGACAGCGACAGATCCAGCTATAATTTGTCCGATGGCTTTATTGTTTTTAACTTGAATGATTTTGATTTGCCCAGATTTTCCGGCAGTGCCAACAACATCATAGACTTCGTCAACTGAAGCATCATGGCCTTCAAGATCAATTAAAGTTTTTTGATTTTTTATTTGTATTAAAGTTGCAGCTTCTGCGTAAGAATTTATTAAAAAACTTATTAGAATAAATAATGTGCTAAGATTTTTTCTCATAGATGCAGTACTCACTGTTAGATGTTTGAGATTCGTAGATTGATTTAGATTCAATAATATATTCCCAGATAAAACGATCGCCTTCAGTTGCAATAAGCTTAGCTTGAGAGGCATAACTTTGAACTGATTCTGTTGAGCAACTTGTTAAAACTAAACTTTGAATTTTGAACTGAGGCGAATCAGATTCAAATTGAACTCTTTCGGCTGAACGATAAATAGTGCAGCTTGAAAGCAGCAAAATAAGAGGTATAAAAAGTTGTTTTGTTAGAGTGTGACCCACTCTTTAATTTTGACTTTATTTTACAAAAAAGAAAAGGCTTAAGTCGACGACTTAAGCCTAGTTCATGGTATTCCACGATGCATTCGCAATCTTAACTTTTAGATATTAGCTAAATGTTAAAACGGAATATCTTCTGATTGGTTAAAAGTTGGCTCTGGTCCAAAATCTGAAAAATTAAAATCAGATCCGCCTGCAGCAGATTGATTCATAGATTGATCAGCGTTGTTTCCAGCTCCGGCAGTGGCCTGTCCTGCACCTAAAAACTGAACTGTAGAAGCTACGATTTCAGTTGAATATTTCTTCTGACCGTTGTCTTCCCAAGATCTAGTTTGAAGTTTTCCTTCAACATAAACTTGGCGACCTTTAGCTAAATACTTACCGCATAGTTCGGCTAACTTACCCCAAACTGTGATACGGTGCCATTCAGTGCGCTCTTGTTTTTGGCCATTTTTATCTGTCCATGATTCGCTTGTGGCTACGTTTAAACGTGTCACTGTAGAACCTTGTCCTACGGCCTTCATTTCAGGATCCTGACCTAAACGACCTACGATGATAACTTTGTTAATTCCAGACATAAACCCTCCCTTCTATTTTTTGCTATTGGGTGTCTGATGAGTCAATTAAGACTTTGCTACTGCAGACAGAATAAGCATGATTTACGCCGTATTCAGCTATGGGTCAAACAATTGCTCGCAATAGATGCAGTTCGGATTTCGGATTAAGAGAGGCAAAGACGGAAAAAAATGATTAGTTCAGCTATTAATTTAACGTCGAAAATTGAGGTGGCATGTTTAAACCCGCTGCCTGTAATTTAAATCGGTAGCGTGTAACGCCAATATCTTCTTTTTTATAAGTATCTAAGAAACTCAGAAAAAACGAAGCGCGATCTTTAAAAGCGGGCTTCGCTGATAAATCTAGACTTAAACTGTAATCGCTAAGAACTGGTGAAATTTGCCCCCTATTATTGACAAAGCGAACACCGACATCACCCTTGATAGTTCCAAAAAAATCATCGCTAGGTTGGCCTAGCTGCGCATTTTCAATAATCATTTTGCCATTATTCAGTCGGCCTTTAACATCAATTTTTTTCATTTTAATTTCAGGTAAATTTAGATTCCCCATTTCGCCCAAATTAACACTTGTTGAAGGCAATTCAAAATTTGTTATTGAAAAATTAATTTCTCCGTCAGGCTGTTCAGTAAATGTTAAATCAGCCGTCAGTTTTGTTATCATATTTAATGAACCCGTAATTGGAATAGACAATTTAAAAGTTTCATGAATTTTTTTAAGAGAAACTTTATCTGCAGCCAAATCCACGTTTGATTTAAATAAACCAGATTCTAATTTTTCGCCTGGCGCTATAGTGACATCTAGGTTTCCCCCTAATAAGCCATCGATGTGAAGATGGCCTCCAGGTTGCTTTTTAATTAAAGCTAAAATAGAGGGCTTGATCGAAACCTGATCCATAGTTAATCCATCAAGGGCAGCAGTTTCTATGATAGCTTTTTCTAAAGTCACAGATGTTGTGACCGGATTTAAGCTAAGGTCTTCGAATTGAAAGTAGACAGCTTTATTTGTTATTTTAGAAACTTGTGTTGAAATAAAATCATTCAAATCTTTGAATGGGAAAAGCATAAATAAAAAAACAACTGTAAACAAAACAGTGGAAACTATTTTCCATTTATGAGTCAGCAAAAAACGAATAGATTTTATGATTAAATTCATCATAAGTCTGGAGTATCCTCAGATTTAGAATTTTTCTTTTTCGGATTGATCGGTTCAGGTGGTAATTCAGGAAGTGCTTCAGGAACTTTAAGGGCGTAAATCTTGTAATTCACATCGAAATAGCCAGCCAGCTCTGGGTTGGCATTAATCAAAAGATCTTTAATTTTAAGTGTTGGAGATAAATTTGTTAACTGAGTTCCAATATCTACAATTTGTCGTAAATTTAATTTAGCTAATCTAACTTCAACCACATCAGCTAATAAACTTTGTGGGATCAAACGGCCTTCAGCCTGAGCATTTGTAACACCAACTATTTGTTCTGGCAGAAGACGGGCATTTTGTAAAGATGTTTGAATAGTTAAAACAAGTTGCGCGCCAGTTGGCGGGGTTGCCATTTGTAAATGACCTGAAGATTCTCTGAATGTTTTAAAAAGATCACGAATAAGACCTCTTTGAGTTTCAAATTGTTCAATCTGTACAGATGAAACTTGAACCTGCGAAAAAGGAACATAGATCAGAACACCAACGAGTAAACCAAAAAAAACGATTTGTGATATTTTTTGACCAGCAGGAGTCAATGATTCATATTTATCGCGTAGTTGATTATAACTTTCCGTGTCTTTGATTTTATCCCAAATTTGCGTGAGCTGTGATTTAAGTTGTTCGCCTAGTTCTGCAAATTGACTCATTGGGTAAGCCCTCGGTCTGTTTTAAAACTAATTGAGAAAGCCACTTTATTTGGTGTTGCTGGTAAATTCGGTGCTGCTTCTTTAGTTTTTTTATCTATAGCTAAAGTCGACAAACGTTGACTTAAAAGTGTGACTTCACGTGGAGACGTCGCATAGCCTGCAATTGTAACCAGATCATCTTTAATTTCAAAAGATGTTAGATCAATCTGAACTTGATCTTTTGCCGGAGATGCCTCACTAACTTGTTTTAAAATATCCAGCGGAGAATTCAGTAAAGCAACTTTAGATAAACTTTTAAATTCCTGAGCTTTTTTCTTATTGTCTGTAATATATTTTTTAACTCCTCGTTCATTGGCTTGACGATTCGGAAGCCTGGCAACGCTTTTAGCTTGCTGTTTCAGCGCCTCTTCGCCCTTAGTTGCCAAGTCTGTCGAAAATGTTTCACGTAGCGAACCCCAAGCAAAAAAGACAATCAATCCAGCAGCTGCAATTTGTAAAACAGCTCCCCAGTTTTGCCAAAAGAGATTCAATTTATTATTGTCTCCGGCGAATTCGCCCTTCATGAATTGAAGGGCAGGATTACGAGGTTTTTTGAAAGCTTCAAGCGCAATACCAATCGCTGAAGCAAAACGTGTTTGAATAGATTCTAATGGAATTTCAAAAGTATTTGTTTTATTTGGATCTAAGTAGCGATCAACCAGTGATACTGTATTACAGGCGACTTCTAAATTTTGAGTCAGGAAGGCACCAATATTAGGGAGCAATGATAATCCACCAGAAAGTTGAACGGATTTAATTTCACCTAAAAATTCACTTTTAATTTCTAAAAATGACATTTGTAAATCACGAATAAATTCACGAAGTGGTTTTTCAATTGTCGATGCTAAGTTTGATGTGTCATAGTCTTGACCTGTTTTTACAAGCAGAAGACTTGCTTGAGTTTGTAAAATTCTTTGGGCTTCGACATAAGGCACTTGGTACTTACGAACAATTTCTTGAATAATTAAATCAGCACCCCACATAAGACTTCTGACAGACACAACACGCTGGTCAATCTGGGCACACAGTAAAGTTCTTTTATGACCAATATTTAATGTGATTTGCAGTGTAGTTGGCACAGCTGGGACTTGGCTTGTAGGATCACCTTCGTCAGCTGTATGCGATGCAAATGGCCCTGTATCAGCAGGATATGTTGGAACAATTCCATCAAGATCTTCAACTAAATTTGTAAATGCTAAACCATCCACAGTTAACGTGTAAGGTTCGACTCCAAAATCTTTAGCAAGACTTAACGATTTTTCTATATGTGATTTTGGTGCAGCAATAGCTAGTACGTGTGCTGAAAAGCCTTCATAAAGAATCGCTTTTGAATCAAACAAGCAAAGATCAGGATCAAAAGGGATATCTTCTTCCATTTCAAAAGAAAGACTTTTTAAAATTTTAGATCTGTCAGCAAACGGAAATTGTTTTTTACGTACAGTGACTTTGTCTTGTTTTAAAGATGTGACAATACGAACACTACTTGTATCGATGCGACTTAATGTTTGACGAACGTATTCAATCGCCTCAATTTCACGATCGTGTTCTGAAACTTCTGCAGATAATTTTTTTTCATAAACAGCAGAGACATAAATATTTTTTTTAGTTTGATTTAATTCGACAATTTTTATTGAATCTTCGCCGAAATCAATACCCAGTGCTCGCATGCTGCCCCTTCGCTGTTTACTTCACTAGAACGCTGATTAAAACTCTGTCCAGTATACGATACGTGGGCGACCTTTGGGTAGTGTAACTTTAGCAGGAGCATTGGGCTTTGGTCCAGTCGCTGGTGGTGGCGGTTGTTGCTGAGCAATACCAGCTGCTTCATCGGCTTCTTTTTTTTCTTGATCAAGATAACCCTTGATTGCAGCTCCTGCTTTTTGTGTATCAATCACGTAAGCTAATATTTTTTTCTGAACGGCTCCGGGACCGCTACCAGTTCGACCAGTAGCTTCAATTTTAAAATTAATTACTTTGTCGCAAATAAAAGGAATTTTTTCAAATTCAGGGTTAAGTCTTGCGCCTTTGCTTTCCACAAAATTTTTAAAATCATTTCGACATTCTTCAGATGAAGAACCAATAAAGGGCCCACCTTTTTCAGGGTCATCCCTGCGATCAAGAGCTTCTTTGACAGAATCAGCTGTTAAACCCACATCTAATGATTTTAAAACTGATTCACTAGCAGTGTTTGGATTGATAGCTTTTGACCCGTATATAGTCACTTGCGGTGATAACAAAGTAAAAAATTCTTCCGTCATACCTGGAATTAATCTTAATTCATCGATTGTGCGAAAGCCTCTGTTCGGTGGGTATTTATCGCCTAGTTCGGAAAAAGCTGATTTTTTATCGCCACCGTTATCAGATTCAGTTTTATCACTCATCCAATCGGCGATACGATTCACTAATTCAGTAAAATTAAAATTTTGATAAGCGTCTTTAAATGAATCATCATTTTCAATTTTACTTTCAAAAATATTTAACAATTGTTTTTTTGTGACTTCACGTAAAGTTTTAGACGGGGATCCTAAATCATTAATATCAATTTTTGAACCTTCATCAGAAATAGAATGAGAATAAGACCCTTGAAATAAAGCTTCTTTGGTGGTTTTTTCAACGCCATCTTTATCGATGATAGTGGCATCACTTGCAAGCGGCAGCGGCCAAGCAAAGGGAAAACTCCAAATTTGGTTAATTTGTGAAGCAAAACTAGGCGGAAGATTGGCATTAGCCACTTGCTGATAAACCTTAATTCTGAATAAAGCGATTTCTAAACTGTTTCTAGCTGCATAAAAAGCTTTAATGCGATTTATTTCCTGAGAATTCACAACGTATTCGATAGTAGAATCTTTTGAAACCTCAGTGGCCACAAAAACCATCAATAGTAAAGTGGTCATAGCTAACAACAAGGCTACGCCACGATTCGATTTTTTATTTTTTTGGCGTATCGGATTATATAAAAATCTTTTTAGTTTCATATATTCCTTATTTCGTTGTAGTGGGTGAATTGTTTTTTGCTTTTACATTATTGGGAAAATGTAGTGGGATCACATAATCTAAAGAATATTCTCGCTTTTTGGTATCCAGTTCGCGTTCAATCAGTAAAGTGACTTCAACCGCATCAGGAAAAATATTTTTTGTCGAATCATCTTGGCCACCAATTGTTTTCCAGCTATCAACCCATTCTTTTTTACCTTCGCCAATGTAGCGTAATTTAAAAGTCTTCACATTTTCAAGAAGAACAGATTCAGTGCCGCCTTCAGTGACATCATCATCAGTTAGTTTCTGCACGCGGCGATACAGACACTGACTTGATGTTTCTTTTGTCAGGTTACGACAAGGTTTCAGCGCGTAGCCGACTTCGATAAAGTCAGCTTGAATTTCATTGGCTAAAAAACGGCCATTGTTTAAAGTCACAAAACCAAGTTTTTCAGATTCACCAGAAAAATGAGTCGCCGGATCAACACGCGGGGTTTTTCTCTCTATTGCTTGCACAGGTATTCCACCGGCAACAGCTGTTGTAGGCGCCGCAGGTTTTGTCGCCACGTCAAATATTTCTTTTTCAAAATCGTAATGGTTGTAAGCTTGGTAAACATCAGCACGAATAACTTTAACAGCATCCCTTAGTGATGAAACATCTTCGACTTCGGCTTGGATTTTTCTTTTCGCTTTCAGTGCGCGACTTAGTGAGGTCGCAATCAGTACAGATAAAGTTGATAAAATAGTGATCGCTAAAATAACTTCGATAAGAGTAAAACCTTTTTTTTTCGACGGGTTGTTCATCAGCTAACCACCTGCGCCTGGTAAAGGCAGTGGTTTATCGAAATCAACCATGTAAAAAACCACATCAACAGTAATCGGTTTTTTTTGATCAGCGTAGATTACTTCAACTTTAATTTCGCGAATAGATTTATTAAGATGTTCAGTGAAAATTTTCATGATCGAGACCAAATCAATATTTTCACCTTCACCAGCCGCACCAAATAAAGGACTTAGATCAGGAATATTGATTTCTTGTGATGTCATTTTCCATGAATAACCAGGTAGTTCGCTACCGAATGTATCCGATTTTTCTTCTGGGATTGTATCGATCGGCTTACCACGATATTCACGTTCGATTTCAATAATTTTTCTTTCTAATAGCGAAGCTAATTGAACTTGGATCTGTGTTTTTTTAAGTCGACCGTAAGTGCCGGCCCAAGAATTTGCTAGAATAAATAAACCTGAAGCCATGACCATCATAGCCAGTACAACTTCAATTAATGTGAAAGCTTTAGTTTTTCTCATTCAAGGTCCAAAGTGTTAAATTAGCGGCTAAGATCTTTTAAAGATTTTGCACCATCTATGATATCAGCTTGACCTGTGATTGAATTAAAGACAAGCGTCCAGATGTTTTTTTTAGGATCAACGATTTGCAGCGCAATAGGTTCAACTAAGCCCTGAGGAAAAATATGAATATAACCAACGCCCTCAGTGAAAGTGACATCTTGCGGGCCACTTTCTAAAGATTTAACATGATAACCATTAGGTAGTTCGACATTACCTTTTGAATAACTTGTGTCAGTTTGAAAAGGCGATGAGATCTGATTTTTTTCATCAACTAGGACGCCTTTTTCATCTCGCTCTTTTTGTTCGCGTTCTTTTTCGAGGAAGTTTTTATCAAGCAGAGTAGGTGATGAAGATTTTTCGACCCAGTAGTTTCCGCCTTTTTCATCAATTTTAAAAGCAATACGGTAGGAAGTATTATAAAGCCTTGCACGATTTCTGATTTCTTTGACAGTGATGACAATATTTCTGAACACAGTTCTGTTATCTATTTTTTTTAAACCCATACGGGGCAAAGCAAGGCTTAATAGGCCGCCAATAATCATAATCACAATCGCCATTTCAACAAGACTGAAACCTGAATGCGATTGTAATGATGATTTTCTAATAATTATTCTTCGCTGCCAACAGATTCGTCTGAAATGATATCTTTATCATAACTTGATCCACCATCTTTTTTGTCAGCTCCCTTAGAGCTTAAGTTGTAACCATTGCCTGCTGGGGCGTAATCAAATTCAGTTCCAAAACCATCTTTTAAAAGATGTTTTAATTTAGGATTACTGGCCCAATTTTTACAATCAGAACTGTCTTCGACAATAAAACTTAATGATGAAGGGTATTTTCCACACTCAGAATAATATTCGTTAAGTTTAGTTGTGATTTCAGACATTTTAAGTTTTGATTGATTTACTTGAGCTCGAATTTGACCATCTCTAATTTTAGGAAGAATAATCGCCATGATTCCACCGATGATCACAAGAACGATCATGATTTCACCTAAAGAAAATGCACGTGTATTTTTTAAGATTGTTGTCGTTTTATTATTCAGCATGAGAGCCTCCAATTGTAGATCGAATTAATTCCCAAAGCTTGAAGTCATATCAAACATAGGAACAATGATAGATATTACTATGACAAATATTACGATACCAATCAATAATGTCATAATCGGATTTAGCAGGGTTGTTAAAGTGTCGACTTTAGACTTCACTTGAAAATCGTAGGCATCCGCGACCAAGGTCAGCATGTTTTCAAGATCACCGGTTTTTTCGCCAATGTTCACCATATGCACAACAATCGGGGGGAACTGCCCGGATTTACGTAAAGGACCTGCTATAGATTCCCCTTCGGAGATATTACTTTTAGCTTCATCAATAGCTAAAGCTAAAACATGATTATCAACAACATTACGTACGATATCTAAGGCATTCAACATAGGGACACCACCCACAAGTAGCGTAGCCAATGTCCTGGTAAATCGTGAAATAGCCACCATACGTGCGATTTCTCCAACCACCGGAATTTTCAATAAAACCGCATCCCAAGTTTTACGTCCCTCAGTTGAATTTTTCCAATTCATAAAAATCAAAACCGAAATAACAATAAATCCACCAATTAAATACCAGTGGGCTACGAAGATTTTACTGACTGAAGAAATAAACTGAGTCATCTCTGGTAAAACCATATTAGGCATAGTTTCAAAGATCGCTAAAATTTCTGGTAAAACTTTAGTAAATAAACCGAACATCACCAGTGTGATAACTACAAGCATGATGATCGGATAGGTCATGGCACTGACTATGCGCTGACGTAAATCAGCTTGAGCTTCAGTGAATTCAGCTAATCGTAATAAAATCACATCTAAGGTTCCTGACATTTCACCGGCCTCAGCCATTGAGACAAATATTTTATCAAAAACATTCGGGTATTTTGATAAAGCTTTATGTAAAGACTGACCTTCATTCACCATATTTTTACAATCAGCAATGGCTTCAGCTAAAACTTTATTTTCAACCTGTTCAGAAATCGCAGTTAAGGCATCAACTAAGGGAATATTAGCTTTAATCAACGTCGCTAATTGACGGGTCATTAATGATAATTCTTTAACGTTGACTGAACCTGTTGGTTTTGAATTTGATTTTTTAGTTGTCGATTTTTTTCGATCTTTAATATCAACAACGAATACACCATCTTTTTTTAATTTAAGACGGGCGGATCGAAGATTCTCTGAATCTAAATTACCTTTTACTGTTCTACCGTCCTTTGTCAGACCTTTGTATTCAAATATCGGCATAATCGAGTTTCACATCCTGCGCTGGGCGCTTATATGTCTATCTGCGTGTTAGTTAATAATTCTTCGATTGTTGTGATGCCAGCTAAAACTTTTAAAATTCCGTGATCTCTGAAAGTTTTAAAACCACGTGATAAAGCTTGTTTTTTAATTGTGTTACCGTCTTTACGCTGCATCACAAGTGATCTGATATCATCAGTGACGGGTAGCAATTCAGCTATGATCGTCCGACCGATATAACCTTTTTGACCGCAGTGTTCGCAGCCCATAGCTTTACAGACATTTGCACCACGAATTTTATCATGAGTAATGCCTAAAGTTTCTAATTCAAAAGCTGTTGGTGTGTGCGGCGCTTTACAATGTGGACAAAGTACTCGCACAAGTCGTTGTGCTAAAACACCTAGTACAGATGTCGCAATTAAAAAGGGTTCTGCGCCAATGTCCATTAAACGGGGAAAGGCCCCTGCAGCATCATTAGCATGGATCGTTGATAAAACAAGATGTCCCGTTAATGATGAATTGATCGCAAGTTCTGCGGTTTCTAAATCACGGATCTCTCCGACCATGATAATGTCTGGATCTTGACGAAGAAATGATCTTAACCCTGTGGCAAAGGTCAGGCCAATCTTTGCATTCACCTGCACTTGGCCAACACCGTGAACACGTTGTTCGACAGGATCTTCAATTGTTAAAATATTAATATCCGGTTTATTTAATTTAGATAAACAACCATATAAAGTTGTTGATTTACCAGAACCGGTTGGGCCCGTGACTAGTAAAATACCATAGGTACGACTAATCAAATCATCGAGTTGCACCAATAACTCAGGTGAAAATCCCGCTTGATGTAATTCACGCACTTGATTTGATTTATCTTGCAGACGCATGACGATGCGTTCGCCAAATGTTGTCGGCACCGTTGAAAGACGAATATCGATATCTTTACCGCCCACTTTCAGCGGAATGCGACCATCTTGTGGTAAACGTTTTTCTGCGATGTTAAGATTAGCCATAACTTTGATACGCGAAGTGATCGCATTTTGTAATTTTTTTGGTGGTTTGAAGACATCGTATAAATTACCATCGATACGATACCTAACGGCCATATCTTTTTCGTAGGGTTCCATATGAATATCAGACGCTTTTTCTTTCACGGCACGAAATAAAATAGAATTCACAAGTTTGATAACTGGGGCGTCATCTTCGCCGGCCTCAAGTAAATCGATAATAGGATCTTCAAGATCCATTTCATCAGATTCAATTTCATCCATACCACTCATGTTAGCAGAACTTTTTTCATAAACACGATTGATCGCATCTTGTAAGCGTTGTGATGTCGTCATCACAGGACGAACGCGCTTACCAAAGAGGGTTCTTAAATCATCTAAAGCTTTTGTGTTGACTGGATTAGAAGTTAAAGCTGTGAGCAAATCAGGTTCATCTTTAAAAGGTAAAATGCCTTGTGTCTTTGCATAATTGATCGGGATGTCACGAACAAGGTCTGCTGAAATTTCGCTAACGGGAATATCACGAATAAAATCTAAACCTAATTCACGACATAAATCAGCAACAAGATCTTCTGCCGTTGTGTAATCACGTAAAGATAACGTTTCACCAACACTGCTGGGTTGTGAAGTCGCAGGATTTTTTAACACAGAACGAATCTGATCTTGAGTCAGACTTGTCGATTTAGTTAAAATAAGTGGAATGTCTGTTTGTGACATAGTCTATAGCATCCTTATTTTTTAGTCGAACCTGATTCGTTAACAGATTGTGGCATTCGGGCTTCGCGTTTTAAGATCTGGTCAATTGTTGAACCGTAAGGATCTTTTCCACCATTTTGCTTTAAAAATTTCAAACGATCATTCGTTTTTTGAATCACTAAATTTTTTGCATCAGCTGGGTTTTTTGTGCGAATAATTTTCGGTGATAAAAATACTAACATATTCACTTTTCGTTTTTCTGATTTTTTACTTTTGAAAAACCAACCTAAGATCGGCAAATCGCCTAAAATTGGAACTTTTTTAATTGTTTCAGTGTCTTCATCTTTCATTAATCCGCCGATGACCGCTGTATCGCCACTGTTTAAGATGACATTTGTTTTAATCGATCTTGTTGCAAGCGGCTGAACTGATCCTTCAAAGTTTTTAGGAACTTGAATGCTTGAAAGCTGTTTGACACTTTGTGAAAATTCCATACGAATTGAATCAGATGATGGGCTGATGAAGGGTTTAATTTCCATTTTAATAGTCGCATCTTCAAATTCAGGCGTTGATTGCGCTACAGCCCCGTTCGTGCCCGGTGTAACAACGGATCTTACAACAACTTTATCACCAACTTCAATAATGGCAGTTTGCGCATCAGTGGCAATAATTTGCGGAGTTGATAAAATATTTGTTTTACCAAATTGTTTAACGAAGTTGATATAACCCAGTAAACTAGGCACAGCAATAGAACCTGCTGACGGATTTAAAATATCACGGGGCACAGTGACTGATCCATTTGCAAAAGGTAAAATCGCAGTCCCAGCACCTGCTAATGGATTTAAAATAGCGCTGACATCGTCTTGGCTTGAAATAAATCCTGTTTTAATACCTGATTTATCAAATTTAACTAAACCACCACCAGAACTTAATCCGTCAGTGATATTCATTTCCATAATGATCGCTTCAACAAAAACCTGATCACGAGCAATATCTAATTTATTTAGAATATTTAAAACTTTTTCATAATCTTGTTTACTGGCAGATATTACCAATGAATTTGTATTTTTATCAGATTTCACATTGACTTCACCACCGAACAAACCTTCACGAACAGCGGCTTGTCCTTGCGGAGCAAAACCAAAACCACTCGTTGGCGAAGGCGCAGCCTTAGTTGTTGAATCTTTAGCGACTTCGCTTAAAGTTTTTCCGATATCTTCAGCGTTACCATGTTTAACGTAATAAACGTAGACTCCGCCTTGATCTTCAGCGCGAACTTTGAAATCAAGTTGCATCACAAGGCGTTTTACACGAGCGATTCCGGGTTTGTTGCCGATAATAATTAATGAATTAGTGCGATCATCTGGGAAAACTAAAAACGAGGCAGCTCCGCCAGATTTACCAGAATTACTTCCACTATTTGAACTGAAACGCGGAACACCAGCATTAAACCCACCAGCTTGATTCGCTGGTTTTTGCCCTTTATTAACGACTTTATCGATCAAATCAGAAATGTCTTTAGCTTTGGCATATTTGATTCCAAGAACTTCAAGTTGTTCTTCAAAACCTGGAACATCTAATTGATTAATGATTTTCATAATACGATCAATGCTTGAACCGTAATCTGAAATAATAATTGAATTTGTTTGTGGGTAGGCTTCCATTTCACCATATGATGAATTCAGCAATCGACCTAGTTGCTGTTTGATAGTCTCTGCTGTCACATGTTTTAAATGCACAACTTTAGTGATCATTTGATCTGTGTTTGGATAATACGACCCTGAATAGATATCAATACTATCACGCTGCGCAGCCCGTGCATTTCTAATTTTCAAGAAACCACCACTTGGCACAAGAGTAAAACCATTTAGCGCAAGCGCCGACAAGAAAGCTTTGTAAGCTTCCGCTACCGTGATTTTACTAGGTGCTAAAATTGTGATTTTACCACGAACAGCATTATCAATGATAAAATTCTTGCCTGTTAATTCAGATATGGCCTTAACGATATCTAAAATATCAACATTCGGAAAATCGAATGATTCAATTGTTTCTGGAAAATTTTCAGACGTGATGTCTTCAGGTGGAGCCTTAGAAAATTTTTCTTTTTGTTTTTGACTTAAAATATTTGATTTTGCACCTTTGCCAGCAGTAATTGTCTTTTGCCCAGCTGCAGACCCTGTAGAGATACCATCAGGACGACTGCTTGAGCTAGGTGGCGGTGGAACATAAGTATTTACAGACCCAGCAGAGGCGTCGTCATCTTGCGGAACGATAACTGGTGGTGGTGGAAATTCATCAAACTGTGCAAGCGCATGCGTTGAGGCCAACTGAGAAGATAAAAAAGCTGAAACAACAGCTGCAGTCATTAGATTTTTTTTAAAATTCATTTGATCCCTCTTTTATTTTTCTATACCTATTTAGCTATTTCGTAATTAAAAGTTTGTGCTGACCCATTAACTTCAAGGCCCAGTGAAATTTTATCAGCCCCATTTTTAAAATTATTAAACATCGCCATTGCAGCTTGAATGCTATTCACATCTTCGCCGTTAGCTGATTTAATAACTGCACCTTTAGGTATGCCAAGTTGTTCAAAAATAGAACCCGGCTGGTAATCAACCAAACGATAGCCATTCACCTCACCAGTGATAGAGTCTTTATTTGGCATAGCCCTGGCCTGCATAAGAACACTGGACATATCACTTAAATATTTATTTAAATCAGAGCGTTTAATTCTGAAAGTATTATCGCCAACTTTTTGAACCTCTTTTGCTGCTGGAGCTATTGAAGCATTTGGTTTATTATCAAAAGTGACTTTTGTATTACCTTGGTTCATTTCAATGTATTCTAAAGCACCGTTATTTAGATTTCTAAAGTAGATAATTCCGCGTTCGATTTTTTCGATACGTGCTAAGTTTTCGATTTCTGCACCGGCAATAAATGAAGCCGAAATATTTTTCGATTTAATTTCGATAGCCGCTACTGATTTTGCAGGGTTAGTATGCACAAGAGTTCCAATCAACACCAGTGGCAAAGAGGACTGAACAGGGGCATCTTCTTTTTGTTCGGTTTCTTGTTTAGAAACTAAAGGATCAGGAATTTTCCCAGAAGATGAAAATAAATTTCTTTGAGTGATCACTGCAAACTGACTGCGATCAGCAAATTTTTGGGACATGAATTGTTGATTTTTTTTCGGCGGAGCCTCTTGTGGTAAAAAATATTCACGGACAGAAATAATAATTAAATCTGCAGCAACGAATGCGACAAATAAAAGTAAAGCCGCTAAAGCAAGCTTTGAATATCTGGCCTTTTTTTCAAGTTTTAACTTTTTCACTTTTTCAGCATAACAATAGGCTTAGGTCTCGTGGAGTTTTATTCACATCAAGTTAAAAATCTAGACTGCTAGAAGCGCACACTGGACCTAAGTTTTGTTTTTAGCCGTTGGGCTAGATTTAAAAAACCTTGTGAACTATCCTTAAATCTGGGCGAGGACTATGACGGTCATCTATTTCACGGACGGAACACTCATTGATGATATTTTTATTCGAAGATCACTTCTTCGGATACCCGAGGTATTGACTTCGTTAAAAACCGCAAATAAAGAATTTATTAATTGTGATTTGTTCCTAGCTATGAACGAACAATCTGTCTATAGCGCTCTTAATTTTCATCAAAAAACACATCTTAAACTGATTTTGCAAAATTCACTTTTTTCAAGATGGATTAAAAAAGGAATTGAGCCAGATTTGATTCTTAAAAGATCCGACTATTTTAGATTTTCTGATTTAACTGACGTTATTCAAAAGCTATCAACTGTGGATGAAATTCAAGTTGTGACGATAGGGCCTGGCTTTGATGAATTGGAATCTTTTTTAAGACTTAGATTAAAACTAAGCTGTTCGCCATTAAGTGAGTTTATCTCACAAGATCCTAAATTAAATTGGTTCTGGACAGATCTAAAAAATCAACTTGAATATCATTCGTAGACTTAATCTTTTGCAACTATAGACAGATCATCTAAGTAATCCTGCGCAGCTTTTTGCTCTTCAGTAGATAACTGTTCACAGGGCTTAAGTTGCTCTTCAATTTTTGATCCCCTTAAAAAAACCAGTGTAGAAGAAATTTGATCGTTGACTAAAAAGCCCGCAAGTTGACTCATTATATTTTCTTTATTTTCAGAACTTAAAATAAAAATACAGTGATGAAGTTTCACCGGAATGTTTTTTAAATTCAAAGCGTAGTGATAAAATTCATGTCCCACCGAATAATAGCCAAGCCCCGCCACATCATTTGCGTTGCCATAGGCATCGTATTTATAATACGGAAAAAAATTAGCAAAGGGATTCACTTGAATCAGATTTGTATCGTAATATTGAAATGCAGAAAACCAATCAGGAAAAGGATTACCTTCCTCAACAGGTGGTTTTCCATTTGAAATCGCATTCCAGTCAGTCCAGATTTCGGGATGAGATCCAACCCAAGATTTTTGCTTATTTAGCCATTCAGTATCTTCTTTAGCGAAAACAAACGGTGAAAAATAAATTATTGGGGCAGTCACTGTAGAGGCAATACCGACTTGTTTTTTAATATAGAGCCACGTTTTTGAAATTTTATCTGTAAGCCCTGGGTAATTGTAGCCCTCCATGTAACCTTTAATAACAAGCGGGTTTCCAGACTGATCAGCGCTGTCAGCTAAAGCATTGATATGTTTTAAAATTAGGCTATTTTTAGATTTTTTTAAGGGTTGAATAATCTTATCCCAAAGTGTGGGCTCAGTGAGATAACCATCATGCCCGCTATTTTCAAAATTTTTGTATTGAAAATTTTTAAGATGATTTAATTGATTCACTTCGGAGTTAAAAGTTTCTTTTGGAACGTAGGCATCAAGTTCACCAGAATAGAGGTAAAACATAATATTTTTGTTATTGGTTAGATTCTGTTCAATTATTTTTAAGTTGATTGGATCTTTGATTTTAAAATTTTCGATTAGTGTACTGTCGGTATCTGTTTTTAAATACTGAATAGACTGTGATAGGCGGCATTCATTTAATAGCCAAGCGTCAGGATTTTCACCATCTGCTTTAAGTTGTTTGATTGCCTCAGTGCATTGATCACTATCATCACCAGTATTTAATTCAAGTTTTGCGATCAGAGCTAGCGGCACAGGGTTATTGCTAAAAGTATTAAAGATAAAGTTTTGCACAAAGTTTTTAAGTCGATTTTGTATAATCAGGCTGTCTGCATTGACCAGTGATTTCAGACTTAAATGTAAGTTATCCCATGAGCTTGGAAAACCTAAAAGTAAAACTGTCGCATCAATGATGGAGGCCCCACATATTTTGACAAAAGTATTGTCAAAACACTGTGCATCTGGAATTTGTTTTTTGATATTAATAATCAGTTCTTGGTCTTGTGTGAATTTTGCGAAATAATTTTCGATAATTCTTTTTTGTGACAGTAGGCGGTGTTTATAAAACAATCGCCAGTCTGGCATGATCGAATTGCCATGGGCATAAATTGCAGCTATGCTATCTGGCGCAATTTCTAAATAGCGATGAGCAATAAAACCCCCGTAACTTTGACCAAAAATTTTCCATTTTTTAGGGCTTCCTAAAAGGTGTTTTCTTAAGGCTTCTGCGTCTTTAACAATTGAGCGACTTCCGTAGTGCTGTATGCGATCTAGGAAATTTTTATCACGCGTATTAGGGTAGGGTGATGAGCAGCCTGTTCCTCGTTGATCAATATAAATAATAGGAACTTGAGATGACTTTGCATTGGTTTGAAATTGTCCAAACGGGATATGGCTGTTTTGTGAGGGACCGCCATTAAAGAAAACTACAGGAGTTTCGCTTTTTCGATTGATATGTGTTTGACCATAGTAAAATATATTTATTTTCTTCCCGTTGGGCTGGTCCCAGTTTTCAGGAACTTCTATTTTGCCTTGCATAAAGAAAGCGGGAATTTCATTTTTAAAATTAGTACAGTCTTGATTTTTGGTTTGGGCTTGGGTGGCTTGTGCTAGCGGACTTAGGCTAAAGCTCAAAAAGCAGACAAAAGAAATCAAAAATTTATTTAGCTGTTTATTTTGTTGTTTGTCTTGTTGTTTGTCTTGCTTTGACATCTCTGACCCCTCAATTGATATTTTGTCGTTTTTGTATAAGTTTGAATAGCTTCTGAGTCAATAAACTATCCCCCTATTCATTGTAAAGCACTGCTGAATAATCGATGAATAACATTTACAGGGTTTATAATGTCTATTGCTTAAATCAGCAGTATTTGTGACACTAGGCCCATGAAAATACTACCTTTAAACCGCACCGTGAGTTTTTTAATTAGCCTGATTGCAGTAACTTTTTTCACGGTTGTTTTACATGCTAAAAAGTCTGGTGTCTCATCAAAAAAATTATCGTCAGTCAACTTTATCAAATCGGAATTAGGCTTTCAACTTCAGGGCGATAGTTGCAAAACATTGTATAAAGAAATTTTTCAATTTGAAAAACTGTTTATTAAATATGATCAACCAGAAGCTTACATCAAGCCTGTGTGTATAGATTCTATCAGGACTGTACAGATAGAAGGGTTGATCCCTCAACGAATGTTGCAGTTGTTGAATCAGAAACCCCAGTATTTTGGTCCAAATTGTTGGAATTCAGTTTTGTATATGAATAAAGCCACAGATTATCTGCGGTTTGTACAGCCCGATGAATTTCAAAGAACTTTGCCTTTTTTGGGATGTTATAAGAAAGATGTAAAAGAATTAGAAACTGGAGACATCGTTAGAATCACCGATAAAGCCAATGAAGAGCAGCATGCATTTATTTATATTTCTGAGAACATGTCCTTCACGAAGAATGGACCTGAAACAAAAGCTCCGTATCAAATTGTGAACACGGAATCAATTCTTCAAGAATATGATGTCGATATGAAGTGTTTATCGATTAAAAATAGACAATCAGAATGCCTATCTAGAGTATCTGTGTATAGTTGCGATCTAAGCAATGTTGAGA
>JAYSQO010000091.1:0-9190 GCA_043721535.1 Bdellovibrio sp.
AAAAATTTCTGCTGGTATTTGCGACCCAAAAGGCTTCAGCGGTTTGGTCATTGAGTAACGCTATAGACTAAGAGATGATGGGCGCCTAAAGTAGTTCGAACTACTTTGTAGATCGGACATATTGAATAGACATGAATATAGATTAGCATAGGTTTAAGTTAATTATTATCATAATTTGTGTAAATCAATTTCTGATAAAGCTTAAGTCCAATCCAGGCATCTGTTGCTGCATACATGATTTGCCGATCTGTTAATTCTGCAGCTTCCCAATTTGTCGTTTTTGGCCCTTTTGTGATTGTGGCTTGCAAGACTTCTTCAGTCATTCCCTTAAGACCTAAATTGGTTAATTTTTTAGCTTTAGCTAGATCTTGTAACTCAATAAAATTATTTGGTGCAAACATAAATTTCTTTTGTAATTGCTTAATATCATCCCGAATCGCTACACCTACTTTAATCACTTCAGGATTTTCAAAAATATTTTTAAGTACAACCGTCTGTGAAATACCATGCAATCGAATGACATAAGCATCGTTATCTGTTGAAAGTTGCAATAATGCAACTTGATAGACTACACCTTTTTTAAAGGCTGGTCTCGTTTCTGTGTCAAAACCAAACATTTTCAGTTTCATTAATTCATCTGAAAATGACAACAGTTGTTGATCTGTAGTGATCAAATGAATATTTCCTGGAAAAGACAAATAGTCATAAATAACCGCTTTTTGATTTATCGATTTATCAGTCATCACAAAGCCTTTACCAAAAATAAACAGGGGTTGAACTCGTCCCAAAGCGTTTTAAATACTTCTAAAGGTGTAAAACCTGATTTTAAATAGAATTTTCTAGTCAGTGCGTATTCTTTACTTTCACGGGATTCACTTAATGTTTTTACGGTTAAAAACATTACGCCAGTATTACGTAATTCGATTTCGGCTGTTTTTAGCAATGTGTGACCGATACCCTTTCGGTGATATTCAGACCGTATTCCCATCACATGAATTTCTGCAGAGTTTTCAAAATGTTTGTGTATACTGATAAATCCGATAGGCACATCATTATCGTAAGCAACCCATGTGTCCATAGTTTTCACATCTTTAATATAATTAACGATGGCATATTCAAGACCGAACCATAAAGGCAAACTACGCAAAATAGATTCGCATATTTCACTTTTTAAATCGGGGTTGTTGGTTTTTTTAATTTTCATGGTTTTGCAGCTTTACTTATACGGATCAAAATTGTCTTCCAGTTTATTTGTCCAATGGTTTTCAGAGCAATATCCCGGAGAATAAACAACTTCAATTTTAATTCGATCTGGGTCTTCAAAAAAAATTGAATAATAAGTTTCGTCACCCTTTGATTCATCGGCATAAAGACAACTTATCTTGCAAGGCTTCAAAACTTTTTCAATATATTCATCAACAAACTTTTGTGAAGAAGCATAAAAAGCCAAATGGTTTAATCCGACTCGCTTTCGATGGTATGTCGACGTGCTGTATTTTTCTTCAACTGGCGCTAAGACTATCTTCATCTGCCCGTCGGAAAATACAGTATGATTTTTTTGACAAACTAATCTTTTCCAACCCAAAGGAATTAAAATATGGCCATAGAACTGAATACTTTTTGCATAATCAGAAACGTTTAATTCAATGTGCGAAAGTAGTGGAACTTTATTCATTCGAAATCGACCGCACGATTTTGGTTAGGCCATCCCATATTTTTTCTGTTATCGAATCCCCGCCTGGCTTCATTTGCTTTAAAAATTCTGCAGACTGATCAACTGTAATATTAGGCGGCGCTAAAATACCCATAACATAGAAACTAATCTCATAATCACCTTTAAAAAAAGCGAGAAAACTTAATGTTAAAATTCTAGTTAGACTTTGAATCATCTATAAATCGTATCTGATTATGTTTATATATTCGAGGGAAAAGTTAGCAACCTGAGTGGTATGGTTTTATGCGCCGTGTAGGTATAGACATTAGACTTACAACAACAATCACGTAGAGTATTTATGAGTAGAGGAAAAACTATGACAACATTTCAACTTATCCGTAATTTTGCGATTATATTTATTTACGTTCTACTGCTTGGAACGGCTGCCTATGATAAATGGAAAAGTCTTTCGACGCCTGAATGGTTCATTAAACAGTTCGAGAACACGTTCATCCATAAACTTCCTGGCGGAGCTTCTGTTGGCTATTGGTTTATTGCAACCTTTGAGGCTTTGTTAGCTATTGTTTTTTTAATTTCAATTTTTAACTTTGTCTTACTACCCTATGCCTTATTAGGATCGCTATTTCTTTTCGGAATTTTACTTTTTGGATTGAGAATCACTTACGATTTTCAAGGTTCAGCTAATATGTTCATTTATTTTGGAACAACACTGCTTTCTTTGTTTATAGTGACGATGAATTGAGACTAAAAACCTCTATACCACGGAAGCCGCTTACCTAGCATTTCCCCAATTGCGGAAATTTTTTTATAAAGTTGATTTCGCTCGTCTATCTCAATCATTTCTTTACCAATGAGGTACTGAAGCTCAGCTATTTTTATATATTTCTCATCACTGTGTCGTTCGGCTTCAAAAGTTAAAAATGCAAAATGAAGATCTGCCCCTTCTCCTTTATCCAGCCATATTGCAAAACAACTAGGGCAACAATCAACCTCAAGATCTTTTTTTGTGGCCGGATTCAAAATAATCATCCTCGATAAGCAGCTTGGACACCTCAATCCGCCCTTTTGCAACAGACTAAACCATTTCGTCCAAAACACTTGTGAAAAATTCTTATTGGTCATTTTTTCAAGCTGTTTTGCTTTTAACAGAACACCATGCTTCTTACAGTACTCTATGTCTTTTATGACTTCTAGATGTTCTTTACATCGAGGACAGTTTTTAGATTTTTCGACAGACATAATATATTTAAGAGTTTAAAATGATTAGAAACAAGAAAAAAATTGGCGGACGGGGTGGGACGAGTTTAGGGCATGTGCCTTCGATGAGCTACCTACTTCTTTAGTGCCTTAATGAAAAGCTGGTAACGATCAATCATACCTTCTTTTGCGGACCATGCTTCGATGACTTTTAACTTAATTGGGTGATTTTGTGCAACCATAACAGCCTGTTGTAAACTTTGTCTGTCTTTCCAGTGATAGAACGCAGCTAACCTATCCATTACACATTGTGTGGGTGATAGAAGCTTTAGTGTGAAATTACCCTTTTTTATTTTACCTTCAGCTTTCATAGGTTCATCGCCGATCACCAACTCGTATCCAGGGAACTCAGCTGTGAATGAGCAATCGTCGTGATAAAAATCTTTACCTAAATTTTTAAAACCTAAATCCAACATCGCCTGTTTTATAAATTGATGATCAGTTTCACTTAAAAAATCTGCATCTTTGGAAATATATTTACCTTCAGAGTAAATTGAAACCACAGCTCCACCAGTCAGAATGACATCAATATTTTTTTCTTTAAGTGCCTCTGCAATTACCATAGCAAAATCTTGTAAAGACATTTTTTTACTAATTTTTTTCACAACACTTTGCCCGTTCGTCGAGGTCGCCTGCGTTGACGATAGTATTTTTCTTGATCTGCCTTTGGCACAAGAGAAAGTATTTTTTCCAAAAAAATCTCTAATTCTTTTTTGTAGGGACAGCGCGGGTTGACCTGAAACATTCTAATGTTCCCAACACTTCGCCCCACAAGCACCCCGCCTGCCTCTAATCTAATAAGCTGTTTTCTGACCTGTGATTTAGGCAGATCAAAAGTTTGAGCTATGCCTGACGTGTGGCCTTCCCCATAATTTGCTATATAGAGTAATACTTTTTCTGCTGTTTGATTTCCTAATAGGCTTTGTATCATACTTATATGGTATCACTAAATAGTACGAATTAGCTACTAAATAGTACGATATATTTCGACTAAAATATGGTTAATTCTAAGATTGGGACGAGTTCAGGACTTGGAACTACGAATCAAAGCCAGACTGTTCTTAAAAAAACAGTCTTCACATACAAACCTTGGTCACTTAACTAGGGGCTTATGGAACTCCATGAATTGAAAGCAAATCATTCAATAAGATTTCATTTGGAACAATTCCGTCGACAGTGACCTTCATCTGTAAGTGATCTGCTTCAGAAAGAACAATTTCCTTTGGCTTTGAAATGTTAGGCCATCTGTAATGGGGTCCTAAAATCTTTACAGCTCGAATTGCTTCGGATTGTGATTTGTGCGTTAAGTAGGAAAGGTTAATATTGGGTTTATCAATGGGACGAGCACTAGAGGGGATAACGAAAATCATTGGCTGTTCTGGTTCGTCTTCGTTTGATTTGTGAATGAATATAACTCCATCTGGCCAATATGGCGGACGATAAGTCCAAAACTCAGTACTATCTTTTTCTGAAATCTCGCCTCTAAGACAGATGCCAAATGGGCTGGCACCTGTGTTAGACCAGTCAGCTCTCTTGTCCAGTCTCAATGGATTTTTTTTGGCATCACCGGGCAAATCCATAAAAATAAACTCTAGATAATTTTCTTTAAAAATAATTGCGCGATTGGCCGTACCCTGTCCCGGATGACGGTTGCCTGGGTATAAAGTAAATCCAGCTCTTGTGGCATTTTCGGTTTCCCTAGATAGCTCTGGCTCGCAAAAACAAAATAAGTGATCTAAAGTAAAGTTCGACATAAATAGATCAAACCTGACTGCGTAATACTAAATCGGACTTAACATTTTGAAATACCAAACTACAAACATTACCTAGTATAGTTGACCCATGCATTGGAACGATCGCACGCAACGACAACTTTTCAAGTTTAGCAAGTGCTTCATTCGTAGTTTTACCGTAAGGAATAAATTTACCTTTATCATAAAACTCAACAATAGAGGCTGTAATATCTGTTTCAACGATGGGCTCGCAAATGCCACCCTGACAGCAAAAATCAGAACTAAAAAGTAATTGGTCTTTTGGCGAATACCACATATGAGCGTCCCAATTATGAGGAAAATGTGGAGTCTCTATAAGCTGCAAACTGCGATCACCTAATTGAATTGACTCCCCATCTTTTAAAACTTGAGCTGGACGAATTAAGAAGTCTTCTAGATTAATATTTGCCACTTTATTACAAACAACTTGAGCATTTGGATATTCCTGAAGCCACAAATTAACAGCACCTGATTCATCGGCCTCGACGTGAGAAAAAGCGATGTAATCCAAAGGTCTTCCGTTTAATTTTTCTTGAACTAGCTTTTTTAATTCGAGAAATAGTTTTTCTTTTCCCGCATGCATTAGGCACGTTTTCTGATCTAATATAAGAAATTGATTGAATTCAAAATAAGTCTTTGGTGCGACAGTAAGACGATAGATATTTTTAAGAATTTCAGTATGGCTTGTGTGAGTCATGCTTTTGCTTACCATGGGTCTATAAGTTTAGCATGTGAAAAATGGCGGACACGATGGGACGAGTTTAGAACTTGGACCTAAGAGTCAAAGACGTCTGTGCCTTGTTAGCTCAAATCCTTTTAAAGCCTCATACGGATTTACAGCATTTACAAAGAATGACCCTTATTTACTGGCTATTATTGATAAATTCACACATTTGCCTTCTAAAGTTTTATTAGCGCTAAGAATTTGGTCCATATTTTGTGTAAACTTAGATGCAGAACTTACTTCTAACTTTTCAAATTGCGTCTGAAGTGTCTCGTTAAAGTTGCCTTGAGCCTGATCATCACAAAGCGAGAACCAAGACAATGTTTCCATATGAAGCCCGTCTCCGTTGGCAATATCTTTTTTAATTTGATCTAAGTTTTGGCGAACATACTGCTCGCGCTGTTCCTTTCTTTCCAGTAATGCGACAAGAGAACATTCACCCCAAGATGAAAGAGACTGCGTTTGTGAACGCGAAATATTTGTATAATAAATCGGATCAGAGATAGCCGTTGTTCCCTCAGTTGAAATTCGCGAAGTTGCTGTAGTTGAGCCAGCGCTTTTAGTTTCAGCTGTCATTGCATTTACATTTGATTCACCAATACCGCCCCATTTATATGTTTTCCACATGCCATCGTTAAGCATTTTACTACATTTAGCAGAATCTATCGCAAAAGCGGGCAAACCTAAAAAAAAGACTATAAGAACGATTTTCATGCAGACCTTTTCTGTAAAATTAATTACCTTGTATTAAGTGGTAGTAGATATTTTATTTATAATAATTGTAACTTTTTTCGGAGTCTATTCAAAGGCTCATGTATTGGACGTAGGTCAAGAGATATCGATCGCTAAAAGCCCTGAGTGGCAAAAGCTTTTACATTTCACGGGTTCTCAAAGTCAGATTCATTCGCAAGATTTTTTTGTAAATATTAATGGAAATAAAGATTCCCTAGATGAGCTGCGAAGTAATATTGAAATTTTTAAAAAAGATTCAGATTATGCTTGTCGCTTTCCTGCCAGAGCCGAGTATTTGTCAAATATCTTAAAAATTGAATATCAAAAATGTGACCAAGTAGAGCTTTGGAAGTCAGATATTAATGCTGAATCCGTCGCCTTAGTTTATGTAACCCAATATGTTTCGAATCCTGCCTCTATTTTTGGACATAACTATTTGCTATTTCAAAATAGCAAGAGGCCTGTCAATTTAGATGTAGTATTTAACAATGCAGCTCAAGTACCCGAAGAAGTTATCACCTATGACTATGTCATTAAGGGAATGTTCGGCGGATTTCCGACGGTATATTCTAAAGAACCTTTTTATATTAAAATCCAAGAGTACAACAATATTGAAAACCGCGATCAGTGGATCTTTGACTTAAATTTAAGTAAGAACCAAATTAATCAACTATTAAATCATTTGTGGGAATTAGCAAATTTAAAAAATGAAGACTATTTTTTTCTTAATCGAAATTGCGCTTTTAACATTTATAATGCCCTGGCAGCTATTTCACCAGAATTAGATTTTATATCTGAAAATAAACTCTATGTATTGCCCGTTGAGACAGTTAAGCAGGTCAATCATATAAACTCTAAAATAACTTATCATCCTTCAATCAGAGAAAAAGTCGTTCAACGTTACAGGCAACTGCCGAATTCAGATTCAAAGTCTATCGATGAAGCTGAAATTGAGCTAGAGTTATTTGAATATAAAAAGTCTCAAAATGGCGGTCAACTTTCTAAAGAAGAAAAGGAAACATATAATAAAAAATTACTCGACCGTTCTAAATTGGGAAGACGTCATCAGCCATTTAAATATGATGTTCCCGAGCACCCTCATGCAGCACATCCAACTTGGAATGTCTCGTTGATAAGGCAGAAACTTGAAAGGGAAATGACTAATGCTTTATCGCTGGCTCCATTTCATCACTCACTACTGCAAAGTGAGATTGGCTTCTTACCGCATTCAGAAATTATCGTTTTTGAGTTAATGCTCGAGCAAAGGGAAAATGAGCCTATTTATTTTAAAAAATTTACTTTTTTAAAAATGAGTAACTTTGCAGAAATTAGCAGTTTTGATTCACAATATTCATGGCAGCTAGATTCTAAATTGCGCAGAGATAAGTCTGGCAAAAACTTATTTGAAGGACTTATCGACATCGGCAAAAGTCTAAGCTTAAGTAAAAATTATTTGTTCTATGGTTTGGTTGGCTTAAACATAGATTATTCCCAAATCTTGCATCCTGAATTTCGCCTTGGTATTCTGGCGAACCACCATTTATTAAATTTTAAGTTTGAATATGCTCAACTTCAGGACGCTGAGGGCAATAATTTAAAGAAAAAGAATATTGAATTAGCTGGGTGCTATCAGGTTTTTAAAAATTTTGATTTAGAATTAGGTTCATTAATTTCAAACGAAGAACCGGTTTATAATCTGAAGTTTGGCTATAATTTTTAATAGCTATCTTGTCTTAGGTGGCGGCTGCACAGCTGACTAAATAAATATACAGTAATCAAGGCTTTAAACCCTTCTCTACTTTTTAATTTTGATTTGATCGATATAAGAAAGACATTCGCGAAAAAAAAATTGGCGGAGTTGACGGCAATAAACTAAATCATAGTCTTCGCCGACAAGTTGCTCACCATATTTCAGAACACTTCGAAGTTGATCTGCTGTCACACCATCTTTTGCTTTTACGATTTCTAGTTCCTGTAACATACGTCAGCCCCTGTATTGAGATTAGATTGATAGCCTAGCTTAAGACCAATACTAAAAAACTAGGCAAAAGCGTGCACAAAGTAATCTTGCCCTTTGGTTTTTACTAAAATTCTTTCTGCCGCAGGATGCTTCTTCTCTTTTATTTTCTCGTGTAACTCATAATCTCTATCTGGCTGTTTGGTTAAAGCCAAAAACTTAATAAATTGATCTATAGTTTCGCCATGTTCTTGCTTGTCGTTTTCCATACGTGAGAGAGTTTCTGGCTTAACCTTTAATATCTCCTTAGCAAACATCGTGGTATCATACCCTAAATATTTTCTAATAAAGCGAATTTCACTTCCGCCCAGAGGCCCATCCTGTGTTGCTAAGAATTCTGCTATCGCAGCGTTCAACTTTTCAACATTGCCAAAATCATAAAATTTTTCACTGCACTTAGGGCACGTATAAACCATTACAGAATCTAATGTAATGTAATCTAAACCACTAACATCATACTTCATTTTAGTCTTCTTACCTTTTAACACTTTGTCATAGGTGCAGTTACCACAATGAATTTTCATACTTTCTCCTTTTTAATTTTCCATACAGTGACCACGAATAAACCATCAGCATTTTTTGAAAAAGAAACCACTACACAATAATTAATAGTTTTAACCCTATATCGGACAGTGCCATTTTTGGTTTCAGGCTCATCCTTAATTGTAGCAGACGTAGATTTAAGGACATTAATCACATCTGAAGTGTTAAGGGCATCATTTGCCATCTCTTCAAGAGCATGCCCTCCGAATATGACCTTAGGGTCTGCAACAGACATTATTGCACGAACCTTTTTCCAAGCTTCAGCTTTGGACATCTGTTTTGACCTGTAGTCATGATTTGACATAATATCAATTATAACAATCTTTCATATATTCGGCAAGCTTTGTTCAACACTTTAAACAGGAGCTAATAAGGGTTCTTCTCAGTTGATGGTGGAATGCTTTGTGTCATGAATGGATAAAAGGGATCCAATCAAATTCAAGAACTTCTTAGAATTTTAGTTACGAAGC
>JAYSQO010000092.1:0-9159 GCA_043721535.1 Bdellovibrio sp.
GAAATTCGACGAACATTCGTCGCCGTTCATTTTTTATCAAAAATCCCAAGAGAAAAGAGGCATTTATGAATCACTACGGAGTTATTTTACGAAAGCTCAGAGAATTGAATCAACTTACAATTAAACAAGCCGCTCAACAGATAGAGCGAAGCTCAGGATGGATCAGCGAAATAGAAAATGGCAAAGGTGCCGCGCGCCTTAAGGCCAATGAGTTTGAAAAAATCGTTGAGGCATATAATGGCGAAGAGTATCGAAAGCAATTTGGCGGTTGGATTACTCGTGCAAAGCTTCAGGATCAAGCGCCAAGAGAAGTTTCATTCAACGGCCCAATTTTAAAATATCTTCGCACCAAAGCAAAACTGACCATCGAACAGGCCGCTAAAAAAGCAGGTCTATCAAAAGGACATCTGTCTGACATGGAAAACGGAGTAAAACGACTTTCAGATGATCTGCGCGACAAGCTAATGCGGATTTACGGATATAGCCCAGCAAGCTTTCGTAATTTTACAGACGCAGATAAACGCGCAAAGAATATTCCCACGCGCTACAAGCTGAATCTTTTGCTTGGAAAGCTCAACGAGTCAGAAGTTGAAAAAGTTTTTGCCTTTGTATTTAAACAGGTTCGCATCCAATCGAATTAATAACAATTTTTAAGAAGGAGTCATAAAATGAAAGAACTTATTGGAGCAGCAATTTTGATAGTCGGATTATATGGTGGAACAAAAGCTCTTAAAGAAATTCACGACACAGTTAGAAGGGCTGCGCTGGAGAAAGCAGCAAAGGGATTGCCGCCACTGACTGCTTTCACAAAAAATTTAAATAAAATGAAGAATCATTGAATTGTCGGAGCAAAAGTCTACCTTGCTTGATTCAATTTTTCCTCATTGGAATTCATTGAGATTACTTTCCAGACTAGTCTATTCTTTATGTTTTTTTTGAAAACTCGACTAAGGATTTAGAGATTTTTTGACGTTGATCTGGTTTTTCGCCGCCGAGTTAAACTATCTTAAATTGATACCCGATAAAACTCTAAAGCATCCAGTAATGCAGCTTGGAGATTTAATGGCTATCGAAATTGGTAATCTTTTTCACAGAAGTCGTGATCGAATAAAGTTTTTAGGTGAAGTATTTACGCCCGAATCATATGTCGAAGATATGCTTGATTTAATTAGCCGAGACAAGCGTGGATTTTGGTCAGACGAGGACATTGTTTTTTTTGAGCCTAGCTGTGGTCATGGCAATATTGTTGCTCCAATTTTTAAAAAGAGAATTGAAGCACTATACAAAAAAGCACAAGCATCTGGAATAAAAGATTCTGCTTTTTACGCATTAGCAAATGCTATAAATACTATGTGGGCAATTGATATAGATTCAAAAAACATAAATCATTGTCGTAGTCGCGTTTTGATTATTGCTCTGGAGTTTTTAAAAGACAAATATAACACTGATGATTCGCACTATATTTTAAAAAAAAACCAAGAGTTCATAGCGCACTTTCTCTGTGCCATAAATTGGCATATTTGCGAAAATGAAACTCTATCATCACTTAGTTGTGCAGATATGGCGATTAACAACGCAAGGCAGACTAAATCTGGGTCAAAATGGTATTCTCAAAATGGGCATAGTCCTATTAATTTTGAAGACACTTGGGTTAGCAATTATAATAGCTGTTTAAAGCAAAAAACAATTCCTTTGAAGTATGAGAGATCAATAAAATTTTTAAAGAATTCATTAGCCGGTTTGGCTAAAGGGTTCGAGGAGTTTGAATTCGCCAAATTGGTTATTTTCCAACGAGACATTAATCAAAATACCACGAAAAACAATCCAGACTTAGCGGCTGGAGCTTAGATGAGTCAAAACGTAGCTTATAAAACGAGTACTCATGTCGTTGATATTCTTGGCAATGTAGTTGGCAGAGATCAGCCAATTATGTTGATGGAGAAAGCAATTGAGCTCGTTAATCAGCTAGGTGAAGACGTAATAGGCGATGATGATGTCGTTTTCTTTGACCCGTTTTGCAAAGCAGGTGAAATTCTTTTGGCCTGTGCATACGCTAGATGTTGGTTAAAGGCGAAGAAAAGTAAAAAACTTTTAGACGTCAGTGTTGTTCAGAATGAATTGTACGAATCAAATAGATATTTCGCACTTGCTCCAGATGAGAGACATCACAGATTAAGTCTAAGAACATTTCTGGGCAACACTCATTCGCATGATGAAGAACGTATTAAAATAATTCGTGATGGTCACTATCTCTCCGAAGAGGATGGTAGATTAGATCGAGAGAAATTTGAAAGGGAATTCAATTCTATGATCGAGTACATAAAGAACACATCAAAAAAGAAAAAAATTGTTGCTATTGGCAATCCACCATATCAAGAGGCTGATGGAGGAGCGCAGGCAAGCGCAAAACCTATTTACAATTATTTCGTAGAAGCACTAATCGACTCAAAAATTATTAGCGAATTTGTTCTTGTTGTACCATCAAGATGGTTTTCCGGCGGAAAAAATCTAGATAAGTTTCGAGATCGAATGCTTACGGGTGGAAACGTTAAGTCAATTACGTATTTTGAAAGATCTGAAGATGTTTTTCCAACAGTTCATGTTCAAGGCGGAGTTTGCTTTTTAAATTGGTCCAGTGAGTTCAAGGGTGATACGAACTTTATCTACAAGAATGAAAGTTTTAATTTAGATTTGAGTAGATTTGATATAATTCCAGACGACCCGCTAGCGGGCCCAATTATCAATAAAATATGTGATAAGTGGAAAGGAAAATTTGTCGCAGATGCTGCCTGGTCAGGTAAGCCTTTTGGCCTTAGAACGTTTTACTTTCAAAGGAATGCAGAAGTAAAAGAGACGTCTGCAAATGCTATTAAATGTTATACAAAGAGTAAAAAAATTAAATTTGTTCCAAGAGATGTAATAGAAAAAAATGCAAATAAAATTGATGAGTGGAAAGTTGCTATTCCGCGAGCATATGCCACTGGAGCACGTAGATGTACTCTTCCGAAGCATCAAGTATTCTTAATTGAAAAAGGTGCGATTTGCACTGAGACATATAATATTATTGATTCATTTAAAACCAAATCTGAGGCCGAAAAGCTAATCAAATACCTGCAAACTGATTTTTGCAGGTATTTACTTGGACTAAGAAAATTAACACAAGATATTCCAAAAGATAAATGGGCATGGGTGCCATACTTGGATTTGAATCAAGAATGGACCGAAGCAGAAATATTTTCTCATTTTAAAATTTCGAAAGCCGAAATTGCTCACATTTCAAAAAAAATTGAGGAATGGTCGTGAGTGAACAAAGAGAGTTGTATGCTTATACGACTGAAGCATATTCGGATTTAGGCTTGATAAAGGTTGGCGACAGTATTGTTGGGCGACATGAGGAGCGAATTCGAGAACAGTTTGGTACTGCTAATCCAGAGCAACCCAGATTTGAGCTAATAGGTAGACTTCCCGTGAGTATGAGAGATCATCAAGTCCATGCTCAGCTAATAAGAAATGGATTTGAAAAAGTTAAGGATGGTCCAGGTAAGGAATGGTTTCATGCAACTTTCGATGATGTTAAGAGGGCATATAATGAATTAGTAAATGGTACATCGAGAACAATTAAGCATACGTTGCGCCGTGAGCAAGCAGAAGCTGTAGAAAAAGCAAAAAAGTGGTTCTTGCAGGGTTATGATAGTGAAATCTACAGGTCCTGTACTCATCCTGAGCGATTTCTATTAAACGCTAAAATGCGTTTTGGGAAATGTTTCACAAGTATTCATCTTGCAAAATCTCTATCTGCTAAAAATATCTTAATAGTTACTTATAAGCCTGACGTAATTGGCGAATGGATTGAGACAGTTAATGAACAAGTCGACTTTGATGGCTGGACTGGGATTAGAGCAAAAAAAAAATCTGACAAAATTAATGACCCTTGTCTTACTGAAGAGGGAAAGTTTCCAAAGACAAATGGACCTATTGTTCTTTGCGTTTCGTTGCAGGATTTATCAATTGATGCAGATGGAAATACAAAATCTCGTTTAAAAAATATTCCTTTGATCGAATGGGATTTGGTAATTTTTGATGAAGTTCATTATGGCAGTAGAACTGATCGCGCTAAACACACATTAGATAATTTGAAATTTACTAAGCGGCTTGATTTGTCTGGAACTCCATTTAGATTGATCGAGCAGGATGATTTTTGTTCACAACAGGTGTATACATATAGTTACTTAGACGAACAAGAAAACAAAAAACAGGAAATATTAAACGATCCAGATAATATAAAAGAAAATATTTACCGCGTGTTACCTGATTTAAATATTTCAACCATTGAAATTACAGAAGATGATATAAAAGAACAAGTGGCTACATTTGCGTCAGATGATATCGACTTTGCTCTTAATACACTTTTTGAGACTAGAAATGAAAAATTTATTTATGAAGATGCAGTAGACCATTTTCTTCAAGGATTAACCCAATCTGGCCATGAAGCTCGTGCTATTAGTGTTTATGGAAAACTTGGTTCTCAGCTTGGAGTCCCGCCGATAAGGCATAGTGTTTGGTGGTTGAAGCACGTTGATTCTATTTCTGCTTTAATCGAAAAAATGTCTACTCATCCATATTTTTCAAAGTTTGAGCTGATCAATGCATCTGGTAGCGGTGCTAACAATGATGATGACGAAAGTATTGCAGCAAAAGAAAAATCTACCATTGAAAATAAAATTGCAGATGTCAGCAAAAATCCAACAAAACTAGGAACAATTACACTTACATGCGGCAGATTTTTGACAGGAGTAACAATTAAAGAATGGGAATCTATTTTGATTCTCAATGATGTTAGGTCCCCAGAGTCATACTTCCAAGCCATTTTCAGAGTTCAATCTGCTTGGATTGACAAAAAAGACAAAAAAATTATTAAGAAGAAAGCGTGGGTTTTTGATTTTGCTATTACGAGATGTTTGAAGATAGTCTATGACTGCGCAGGAAATATTTCGGATCAACAGGATCAGCTTGAAAGCTTCGAGCAAAGAAACAACCATAATAAAGACAATTTAGAAATTACACTCACGGGTCTATGTGACGGTCTTGATATAAAAAGGTTTCTTGAGGGAAGTCTTTTGCATTTACCCACCACTTCAAAAGACATTTTTGATATTTTGAATCATGAAGGATCTAGACTTTCTTTAGCGAGAAGAATTACTTCAAACTTTTTGGTTAATTTTGGTTCTTTAAAGTTGTTAGAGGAGCACCCACACCTTTTAGGAATTTTATCCAAAGTAAAGGGATATCGGACTCAAGAGGTAGGAAGTCTCGATGTTGAAAAGTTAGTTCAGATTGGTCTAGATGCTGATAAGCTAAATGAAATTAAGAAAGATCCGGAGCTGACTCCCGAAGAAAAAGAAAATGCCGTAGAGGACTTTGTTGAAAAAGAAGAAGACAAGGAACGACAAACTCGCAAGAAATGGTATGCAACACAAATTAAGCGATTAGCAATATGCATGGCCGACTTCATTTATATGACATACGAGCGCGAATACAATATTGAAGACGTTATCATGACAAAATCGCCAGAGTTTTTTCAAGTTATGACTGGTATTTCAAAAGAAAATTTCTCGGAGCTCTGCGACAAGGGCTTCATGAATAGATTTGCCTTAAATCGAATTGTTAGGGAGTTTAGAGATCAAGAAACTAGCTCTTTAGATCCAGAAGAATATATTCTAAATTTAATCAAAAAAGCCTCTTAGTTTACGACCTCCGACTAGAAGTTTTCGAAGTAGATAAAATTCGAAAAGAAGGTTTTAGCAATTGGCAAACATTTTTTCAGAAGTCAGCCCTAAGTACGTATAACTATTATAAATTTAGTCCGATAGGAACCTGTTGAGGTTTATCACGAACAAGTGAGGTTCTGCTTTGGGCAATGCATATTTAACTAAGTCACGATTCAAGGTGGGCTATGACTGCCCAACAAAGCTCTATTACTTGGACGACAAGTCCTTTGGTAATAACAATACCGACAACTCTTTTCTAGCTGCGCTTGCTGAAGGTGGCTTTCAGGTTGGCGAATTAGCAAAGCTGTATCACCCCGGCGGAGTTGAAATCACTACAAGAGACAAGGATGCGGCAGCATCAGAAACCGCCGACTTTTTAAAAAAAGAAAATGTTGTTATCTATGAGGCCTCATTCAAATACGAGAATCTTTTTATTAAGGCTGATGTCTTGGTCAAAAAAGGCAACTTTGTAGAACTCATTGAAGTTAAAGCGAAGAGTTTCAACCCCACTGAAGAAGACGCATTTTACAATAAGACGAGCTTGAAGAAAGGCACTCCGAAGCTAAGCTCGAGCTGGGAGCCCTATTTAATTGATATTGCATTTCAAACATATGTTTTAAAAAAAGCATTTCCAAAATTCAAAGTATCAAGTTTTTTAATGTTGGCAGATAAAACGGTTGAAGCAACAGTCAGTGGCATCAACCAGAAGTTTTTTTTAGAAAAAGAAGATTCGGGGCAAGTTAAAGTAACTGTCGCAAAGGGAACTACGGCCGACGATTTAGGAAAAAAGTTATTGGTTAAAATTCCTGTGGATTCAGAAGTTAAAATTGTATGGGATATGACATTTGATATGGGCAAGTCATTCGATCAAATGGTCTCCCACCTATCAAAAATTTGTTCGGAACATACTTTTGTAAAACCCGTTGTGGGCAATCACTGCAAGTCTTGTGAGTTTAAGATTGGCAAAGACCAAAAAGAAAAAGGTCTTAAAAGTGGATTTGAAAATTGCTGGAGCAAAAGCGCGGGCTTAAAGAAAGACGACTTTGATAAGCCATTTATTTTTGAAATCTGGAACTTTAGAAAAGCATCCAAGTTACTTGAAGAAAGTAAATACTTTATAGATCAATTGGATCAAGAAGATGTCTCTCCGACTTCAAAAAATGATGAAACTGGTTTATCAAGTTCTGAGCGTCAATGGCTACAGGTTGAAAAGATTCAGACAAAGGATGCACGTCCCTATTTTGATCATGCTGGCCTTCAAAAGGAGATGAAGAGTTGGACCTATCCTTTTCACTTTATAGACTTTGAAACAACTATGGTCGCTATTCCTTTTCACAAAGGCCGAAGGCCATACGAACAGATTGCATTTCAATTTTCTCATCATTCAGTTGGTAACGACGGAAAAATCGTCCATCAAGATGAATATATTAATCGTGAAAAAGGTCATTTTCCAAATTTTGATTTTGTGCGCGCATTGCTGAAAGCTTTAAGTAAAGATAATGGAACGATATTTAGATATGCAACTCATGAAAATACAGTTTTGTGCCAAATCAGACAACAGCTTTTAGATTCGAGCGAGAAAATTGAAGATCGAGATCAGCTGGTTCGTTTTATCGAGTCAATCACCAAGTCAGGAGATGACTCCTCAGTAAAGTGGGACGGCACTCGCAATATGGTTGATATGTGCGACTTGGTTAAAAAATATTTTTACCATCCTCTGACAAAGGGATCGAACTCCATTAAAAAAGTTCTTCCTGCTATTTTGAACGAATCAAAATTTCTTCAAAATAAGTACTCAAAACCGATTTATGGTTCTGCCAATGAAATCGCAAGCCTTAATTACAAAGACTGGTGCTGGATCGAAAGTGATCTTAAGGGCGGAGTTGTTGATCCGTATAAACGACTGCCACCTGTTTTTAGTGATCTTGATTTAGATACTATGGATTCTCTCATAACAGAGGGAAGTATTGCCGATGGTGGAGCTGCAATGACGAGCTACGCACGAATGCAGTTTACTGAAATGAGTGAGCAAGAATCAGAGAAGGTTGCGACGGCTTTACTCAAGTATTGTGAATTAGACACTTTCGCAATGGTTATGATTTATGAATATTGGAAACATGAAATTGAACTTGCAGCAAAAACTAAGGCTGCCTAGTTGGTAAGAAACAGGATATAAATGAAACCACAGTTAGAAAAACTACTAAAAGAAAGCCCTCAAAATCTTGAATCAAATGCGAAGATTCAGGAAATGGTTATTCACAATATCGGATACTTTCTTCAGATCCATTCCAGCTATCAAATCTGCAAAAAATATTTTCATGAAGTCGATTTCAGAAACGACTACTGGTGGAAGCCTGAAATCAGACTGCTTGGGATATACTATATCGAATATTTCAAGGATGACTTTTTTCCACCAAGTGAGCTTCGCAAATTTCTTTTTACGATGTTTTCAGCGGCGAAGAAAGCTCGCGCTGAAGGAAATTTTGATTTTGTACCTAAAGAATATTCTGCGTATTTACCACCTGATATTTTCAAACGACTTGGTCCCGAGTTAGCAAAGGTCATTCGCAAGACCAAGTTTGATTCAAAATCAATAAGAGAATCTCATCCGAGATCGTTTAAAGACATTAACTCAATTTCTGAACATTTAGCCGATTATATTGAGACGTTTTGCAAAGAGCGCGAAGACGTAGATATGAACGGTTCCTTGATTCATCGCTTTCAGTTTCTTCCATATTATATAGCTTCAAATGAGGATGATCTTAAACCGGCAACTTTCTTCATGAGTTCCTTTTATACTTTATTCACAGCAACCAACGCGTACCAGACTGGAGCTGCGCAAACCTTTGGACCCATTCTGGGAAATAACTCCGCAAAACAGTTCATTGGTTTTGTCGAACGGTGGATGAACGGAGAGTCAATTTCAAAAACTGGCTTTATGGTTCATGACGCAGATTCAACTGAGCCACAGGACAAATCGGAATATGTAGCCGTGCTGGAAGTTCACGGGTTTGCAAGATTACAATCAGTTCCATATGTGAATAAAGTCGTGATGACAAACTATCGAGCTCTATTTGAACTAGAGGATGCCGATGGGAAAACTGTGCAGGAGCGTGTGGGCGAAACTGTCCGTGAATATTTGAAGAACAATAGTTCATTGGTTTCTCAGTTGGCGAAACTTTGGGATAAATATCTGCCGATAGCAAAAGATACATTTGCTCTACATTTTGAAGCTGAAAAAATTCAGCGTGCAAAGCAGAAAGAACAGTATTCATCCCTGCTTATTAATAATAGCCTTCTTGATGAGTACAAAAAACAATTGCCAACAATTGGAACGAAATTTGATGAAGTGGAAAAGGCACAAGCACTTCTTCACTTGTGCCTTGATGCG
>JAYSQO010000093.1:0-57689 GCA_043721535.1 Bdellovibrio sp.
TCTTAAATAATAGGTGTGACAACTAAAAACCTTTAGTTGCGCGCTATTTAATCCGATTGTTCCACGTGGAACACGTGGAAATGACCAGTTTATTTAGAAAAACACTCATTGGTGCGACTATAGCCATGGGCTTAATCTTTTTTTCATCTTGTGAGAGGCGCGATCCCAGTCCTGAGATCAAGGATTTGGTCTATACGGAAACTTCAGCACAGCTGGCCTTGGCCAAAGCTGATCTGGGCATGAACACGAGAGAAATCGAAGAAATTAATAAAAGTTGGGCCTTGTCAAAACCGCAGACTGGTGAGGGTAAGATTTATGAAAAGCGATTGAACGAAGCCAAGAATATCGACACCTACCTTAAACAGCGGGTGCGGTTTTACGAGATCAGTCTTGAGGAAAGAAAAATATTTATCCAGCGTAAATATTTGGAGAGCCTGCGGCCACAAGGTAAGGCGTGGCCCGATCAAAAAGAGATCGACGATTCATTATTAAAGTTATCTTTATATGCGAAAAGATCTGGTCGTGTTGAAAAGAAAAGGCCCGATGTTCCACGTGGAACACCATCAGTAAAAACAGAAAAATAGATAAAAAAAACCTAGTTTAATCACAATAAAATCAATAGCTTGTTTAATTAATACAATTACACAAGTTATTGATTTTTAAATGATTCTTATAAACTAATTTGTTTGTTTTGCTGTTTGTGGCCGCGTAGGTAGATCATGATAGCTTGAATCGCCGATGGGTTCACTCCAGAAATTCTTTGGGCTTGTCCTAGTGTTCTAGGTCTAACTTTTAATAGTTTATCAATCTCTTCGCCTGATAAACCTTTTATGTTTTTAAAGTTTAAATCTTCTGGGAGATTCATTTGTTCAAGCTTTTGTGATTGTTCAATGATCTCGTATTGTTTTTTAATGTAGCCCGAATATTTCACTGCAATTTCTACTGAATCTGTAACGTTCTCGTCAGAAAAATAGTCGATGCCCATAGATTGCATATGACCAAAATTCATTTCTGGGCGTCTTAATAGTTCCTCGCCAGTAAATGGTTTTAAAAGTGGCGAGCTTCCAAGACCAACAAGTTTGTCGTTTGTAATTTGATTTGGATAAAAAATTGTTGCTGATAGGGTCTTCATTAAGTTGTCGCGCTGATCTTTAATGGTGAACAACTGATTTAATTGAGCATCGGAAGTTATTCCGATTTTTTTAGAAATACCTGCTAAACGATCTATTGTATTGTCCTCGCGGAGGATCAATCTATGTTCAGCGCGCGACGTAAACATACGGTACGGTTCGCGAGTCCCTTTGGTCACAAGATCATCGATCAACACGCCCATGTAGGCCTCTGACCGTGAGAGAATAAATTCATCTTTACCCAAGATTGAAAAGGCAGCGTTAATACCTGCAATAAAACCTTGGGCCGCGGCCTCTTCATATCCGCTTGTTCCATTAATTTGGCCAGCCAAAAATAAATTTGTAATCGGACGTGTTTCTAGGCGGTGATAAATTTGTGTGGGCTCAATATAGTCATATTCAACAGCGTAGCCGTATCTAGCGACTTTTACATTTTCTAAACCAGGAATGGTTTTTAAAAATTGATCTTGGACCTCAGCAGGTAAAGATGTCGATATCCCCTGAAGATAAATCAAGTCGCTGGTTAAGCTTTCGGGCTCTAGAAAAGTTTGATGAGAAATGCGTTCAGCAAAACGGGTGACTTTGTCTTCGATGCTTGGGCAGTAACGTGGGCCAGTGCCTTCAATGATTCCACAAAACATCGGTGATTTATTAAGATTTTGTCTGATGATTTCGTGTGTTTTTTCGTTGGTGTTAGAAAGATAACAAAGGATTTGTTCTAAATAAAATTTTCTATGAGACGTAAAGCTAAATGGATAAAATTTTTCATCACCAGATTGCGGCGTAGTTTTTGACCAATCAATGCTATCTTTTAATAGCCTAGCCGGAGTTCCAGTTTTTAGTCTTTGAACATCAAAACCGAATTCTTTTAGTTGATCAGATAAGCCAATAGACGCCTTGTCGCCAATGCGGCCACCCGGTGTTTGTTGAAAACCCACGTGCATGACGCCGTTCATAAATGTGCCGGCAGTGATGATGACTCTGTCAGAGTAAATCTCAGAGCCATCTTGTAAAACTACGCCGCGACAAATATTTTTTTCTAGAATAAGCTTTTTAACCTCGCCTTCAATGACATCAAGATTTTCTTGCTTTTTTAAAGCGTCTTTTTGAATATTAGAATAGATTTTTTTATCATTTTGCGTTCTTGATCCGCGAACAGCCGGGCCTTTGCTGGCATTCAGTCTTTTGAACTGAATACAAGATCTGTCGGCCGCAATACCCATTTGACCACCTAGGACATCGATTTCACGAACCATGTGGCCTTTGGCTAATCCACCAATGGATGGGTTACATGACATGTAACCCACGCGGTCTAAATTAGTCGTAACAGCAAGAGTTTTTAATCCTAGCTTTGCTGATGACAGGCAGGCTTCAATGCCCGCATGCCCGGCCCCAACAACAATAATTTGGTAGTGAGATTTTTTAGAATTTTCTAAAGCTGCAGTGCTGGTCATTAATTATTTTACCTTATGTCTATTTTCCGAGACAAAATTCTTTAAATACGCGATCCAAAATTTGATCGTCGTAAACTTTTCCTAGAATTTTTTGAACATCAATTAAAGATTTTTTTAACGACTGTGCTACGAATTCATAACCCAGGCCGCTTTCAAGTTCGTTCATAACTTGACTAATGCTTTCCGCGGCTTGGCTGGTTAATTCATGCTGCCAGACCGATGAAATCACCGAATTATCAGTAAATTGGCTTGTTCCTAATAATTCCAGTGTCTTAGTTAATATTATATCTCTAGCCTTGGAATCAAGCGCCGACACCAAAACGTGTCCTTTAATATGGTTTGCCGGCAGGGCTTCCTGTAATTTTTTTGTGGTTTCAGTCGTAACAGTCTTTTCAACTGATTGGTCTAGCTTATTGCCAACCAATAGAACCTGCCCGGTTAGTGTCTTTAGAATTTTCAAGTCGTTCGGGGTTATGCCCGCAGCTAAATCATAAACAAAGACATTAATGTCAGCTTTTAGAGTTTCGTTTTTTGATCTTTCAACACCGATCATTTCAACAACATCGCTTGTTTCACGAAGCCCCGCCGTATCAGAAATTTTAAATTTAAATCCGGCAAAACCTGTTTCGCCTTCAATCACGTCACGGGTTGTTCCTGCGATATGGGTCACGATGGCTTTTTCATCTAGAACTAAATTGTTTAACAGACTTGATTTTCCTACGTTCGGCTGACCCGCAAGTACGACTTTAACGCCGTCCTTGATAATTTTACCCTGATTGTAAGTGCCAATAAGTCGGTTTAAATCTTTTTTTAATGTTGAAAGCTTATTTAGTAATACTTTTGGATCAACAATGTCCAAACCATCAGTAGAAAAATCAATGGAGGCCTCGATGTGGGCCAAACACCATGTCATTTGATCTTCAAATGAACGATAAACTTTTGAAGATTCTCCTTCAAGTTGGCGCAAAGAAATTTTTAATGAATTTTCTGACTGACTTTGAATAACTGATAGGACGGCCTCGGCCTGCACAAGATCAATTTTATCATTCATAAAAGCACGATAGGTAAATTCGCCTTTTTCCGCAGTGGTAGCGCCAAAAATAATTAAAGTATCAAGGATTTTTTTAACAATGTACGGACTTCCGTGACAAGAAATCTCAACGGTTTCATCACCCGTGTAAGAGCGACCCTTGGCAAATAATGCTATAAGTGGCTGGTCGATCAAATTGTTATTTTGATCAAAAAATTTGGCCAGATAGGACTTATGAGATTCTATTTTTTTTTTAACTAAGCTGGGGCAACATTTTTTAATGGTTTCAAAAGCAGCGGGGCCGCTCAGTCGAATCACAGCAACAGCGGCAGAGCCAGAGCCTGTCATTAAAGCGCAGATAGTTTTTAGTTCGCGATCTGCGCTGAACATAAAAACTACGCCTCGTCTGAAGAAGCACCATCATTTGCTGTGCCATTAGGATTTTTTGCTGGAAAGATTTTTATTTTTTTATAAAGACCATCACCAAGCGACCGGCTTTTTACTCGTGCATCTAAAGCCAAATATTGATGGATCACTTTTCTTTCTTTTGGCGGAAGCGCGCGGTAATAAACTGATTTACCTTGTTCAATCGCGATTGTTTTTAAGTGTTCTGCGCGCTCTATTAGGGCCGCTTCTGATTCCTCACGGTATCCGCCGGAATCAACCACAACATTAGTTTGAACATCGGGGAAGTTATGCTGGGTCACGCGTTTAATAATTAATTGAAATGCGTCTAATAATTGACCTTTGTGGTCTTTTAAAAGTTCTTCGTCGGCACCAGAAAAATCAATTCTGATATCTGTGATTTCTTCTTTTTTTGTGACATCTAGGTTGTAAGCCAAGTCAAATCCGCCCCTATCAAGTATTCCCGTTAGCGTGGCTTCAACTGCCGCATCTAAATCTGGTTTTTTTGATCCGCCAAATAATTTTGTAAAAAATCCTGCCATAATATCCCCTTCGCCTAATTTTTTTCGGCGCACACTTTTATGTGTGCTTTTCTATTCGCTTTCGTTTAAGCGTTTTGTTTTTTCGTTTCTTTTAATAAAAAATACTGCTGAATAACCCCAAATAAGGCGCTGACAAAGTTATACAGTGTCAGTCCACTAGGAAGCGTCAGCATAAATAACGTAAATAGTATTGGCATAAAATTAAGAATTTTCGCCTGCATTGGATCCATTGTTGTTGGGGTCAGTTTTTGTTGGAAATACATCGTAATGCCCATAAGAACTGGAAACACAAAGTACGGGTCATAATGACTTAAATCAGTGATCCAACCAAAAAATGGTTGTTGATAAATTTCAATGCTTGATCCGATCGCGGTCCATAGTGCGAAAAAAATCGGAATTTGCAACAGCATTGGCAAGCAACCACTTAGTGGGTTGGCGTTGTTTTCTTTCATCGCCACCATAGTTTCTTTGTTCATGCGCATTGGGTCGTCTTTATATTTTGCACGAATAGCATCTAGCTTGGGTTTTGCCTTTTGCATCGCCTGCGCCGATCTAAACGACATAATATTAAACGGTAACAACAATGTTCTAACAATAATCGTTAGTGCAATTATTGATAGACCCCAGTTGTTTAAATAACCGTGCAGCCAAACCATCAATTGCATTAAAAATTTTGATATGATGGCAAACATGCCGCTGGTGTGAATCTCACTTAATTTAGGATCGATTTTATTTAGAATCGTGGCTTTTTTTGCACCCATATAAATAACTTGTGAAAGTTGATTTATATTTCTGTTTTTTAAATCATAGTTAAGGCTTAGCGTGGCTAAATTATTTTCAACCTTGTTGGTTGCGGACGGAATAACTTCTGATTTGTTGACCGCTGCCGCTGCAAAATATTGTGTGCCTATAGAGGCCAACTCAACGGCTGGAGATGTTTTAATAAAGCCTTCGCCAGGCTTAAGGCTTGAAATATTTTCTTTTTTTGTAGAGCCTGCTTCAATAAAAATAAAATCTTGATGTTCAAAAGATGGCATTAAGAAATTAGCTTTTTCTGGATGAAGTTGTGCCTGAGAAAACGAATACTGAATAGAATCTAAACCCGCAGAAAAATTAAGCTCTGAGGTAAACGCGGCTGTGTCCTTATTATACTTTAAAATTCGTGTGATTTTTTGACCAGAAAATGCGGCCTCGCCAACAAACTCAAAGTCAGATGTTTGCTTGATCACAAAATCAACCGTCTTATCATGAATTGTGACAGGGGCCTGAAGAGATGATGAGTAGTTAATTTGTTCGTTTTTTCGATTGGTGTAGTTCTTAAGAGTAAAGTCTTTGACCCCCATTCCTTTAGAAGAAACGGAAAAGCTCACCGTGTTGTCTTCGTAAGAAAATAATTTTTCAACCTGATCTGGCAATGTGACCGCGCCAGCAACCAAAGTTTTGGCTTGTGGCTTCACAGACACATCTGTCGTTGTTACAGATTTTGCTATTGCTGGCTGAACTTGGGGGTATTTAGAGGAGACATAAAATTGCCAGCCCCATAAACCTAGAAAAGTGACCCCCAGCGCAGCTAGGAAGCGTGGATTGCCAAATGGTGATTCGTTTTGTTGACTCATAAATCTCCTCGAGATTTTTTACTAATTACTTAGTTCGTTTTAGGCTGGATCATAACCTTTGTATTTGGAAAGTGGGTGGCACTTGAATACTCTAATTATAATTTTTTTCACAGCTATTAACGTGTTGTCTTTTTCTAAACAGTCCAGCGCGTATGTTGAGCAAGAAGGGTAAAATCTACAATGACCGCCGAAAAAATATGAAAAACTTTGCTGATAAAATTTGATAAACACGTACAGAAAAGGCTTAAAGCTGAAGTTTTGCGATAAACTCTTTATATTGTAGTTTTTTATAATAGTTTTCAGGTTGTGATCTGAACATGAACACAACTGTTTTGTTTTTATATTTATTGATCCAATTTGACGATTGTACACAATGACGTACCCATCTTTTAAGCTTGTTTCTAAGAATCGCATTTCCAACTTTTTTAGAAACAATAATTCCGAAACGCGTTTCATTATGATCGACCGAAGATACTATTAAAGTTAAAAATGAAGCGACCTTAAGTCGCTGCCCATTCTTAGCTAAATCAGTGAATTGACTCGATGTTTTTAATGAAACTGCTTTGATTATTTTCCGCCGGCTTTAACAGCTAATTTTTTGCGACCTTTTGCTCTACGACGAGACAAAACTTTTTTGCCGTTTGCTGTTTTCATTCTCTTACGAAAGCCGTGCTTTTTAGCGCGACGTTTTTTGCTTGGTTGGTATGTTCTTTTACTCATAATTTACCTCTGAGATACGACGCCATTAACGTCAATTGCAAGTTTTTTGTGCTCTTTTAAAAAAGAGATCTCTATTTAAAGCACATAGCGGCATTGTGGTCAACTGTTGATAACTTTGGTTTGTATTGTTTGGTTTGTATTGTTAAGAAGGCACCAGATTGCTAGGGGGGCTCATGCAATTAGATTCATCATTCTGGACTCAGATCAAAACATCGATGAGACAAAAGAGCGGTTCAAACCGAATCCTTGAGTCTTATCTAGAGCCCGTTGAGTTCATTAGCGCAGAAAAGGTCAGCGACAAGTTTTTATTTACTTTATCTGTACCTAGTCAGTTTTTCTATTTTTACGTTAACGAAAACTTAAAGGATAAGATTATAGCTGAAATCAAATCTGTTGTTTCTGAGGATTTCGATATCCAATTTGTTGTTAGCGCTAAATCTGGCGGTGATTATAATTCGTCATTACAAGATGTCTTGCAAAACAGTGAGGAGCTTTTACAGATACAAAATAAGCTTAATTTAAATAAATCCATTTCAAAAACCAGCTCTGGTGAATCTTTGAATGAGGAATTTACATTTTCTACTTTTGTGGTCGGTAAAAATTCTGAATTTGCACATGCAGCGACATATAATGTATCACAAAACCCTGGCTCTGATGATTACAACCCACTATTTATTTACGGGCCTTCTGGGATGGGTAAAACCCATTTGCTACGTGCGGCAGTTCACGATATTCAAATTAATTATCCACACTACCGTATCACCTCAACCAGCGCGGAAAAGTTCCTCAATGAGTGTGTTCATGCTATTCGCAGACAAGAGATGGATAAATTTCGTCTTAAATACCGTGAAAACTGTGATGTTTTAGTTGTCGATGACGTGCAATACATCGAGCGCGGCGAGGCCGTTCAAGAAGAATTTTTCCATACTATTAATACTTTTATTGAACGAAAAAAGCAGGTGATTTTAGCTAGTGACCGTATGCCAAAAGATATCCTAGGTCTTGAAGACCGTTCAAGAACGCGCTTAGAGCGTGGTTTAATTGCAGATATCACGATGCCCGATTTAGAAACCCGAATTGCCATCTTAAGATATAAGGCCGAGAAGGCCCAGATTCGCATTCCTGAAGACGCTATTCACTATCTAGCTCGTATATCAAAAAGATCAATTCGTGAACTAGAGGGTAATTTAAAGAAAATTAAAATGTTTTCTGAGCTGCAGGGGGTTCCTGTTAATATTGATTTAGCCCGTAAAATTTTGGCTCATCATGAAAACACTACAACGATTACAATCGATGAAATATTAAGAATTACTGCGGAGTTTTATAAAATAAGAATTACTGATTTGAAATCATCAAGCCGCGCTAAACCAATTGTGGTTCCGCGCCAAATTGCAATGTATTTAATCAAGAAATTTCTTGATAAATCACTAGTTGAAATCGGTAAATCTTTTGGTGGACGCGATCATACCACAGTTATTAATTCTTTAGAAAAAGTCGAGAGTCTACAGGCTAAAGATTTGAAATTTAAAAGTGATATTGAAGAGTTAACGACTCAAATCCACAACATCACAGGTTTATAGATTGTGGATTGTGGATATCTATGTAGACAAATCATAGGATAAAAATGTGGATATCTATTTCCACAAAAAATGACCGGTTAGCCAATTTTTATCCTATTGAGTTTTCCACAGTTAAAGGATAGAAGTTTCGTGTAGTTAAGGTACTTTTGCGTATACCAACAGCCCCTACTACTACTACTACCTTATATATATATATTATTAGGCTTTTAAAGAAACAGAAAATAGGACTTATTTATGAAAATAGAAATTCAAAAAAAAGATTTATTATCGCTTATCGGTCGCACACAGAACATTGTTGAAAAAAGAAACACAATGCCAATTTTAGTGAATGTTCTTTTAGAAACTGCTAAGAATTCATTGAAAGCTTATGCAACAGATTTAGAAGTAAGTTTAACTGATGCATCTCCTGCAGTGATCAAAGAAGAAGGTAAAGTCGCTGTCTCTGCAAAAAGTTTATTTGATTTAACAAAGGAACTTTTAGATGGACCTATTCAGTTAGCTAAAAAAGATAATAATTATTTAGAAATAAAACAGGGTAAGTTTTTATCTAAAATAGTTGGTGTCGCAGCAGAGGAATACCCAGTATTTCCAACTTACAAATCAGAAAATTTTTCTAAAGTGGATGCTTCTGAATTTAAACAAATGATTGATAAAACAATCTACAGTGTTTCGAATGATGAGACACGATATCACCTAAATGGTGTTTTTTTTGAATCAACAGAAAAAAACCAAATTACAATGGTTGCAACAGATGGGCACAGATTGAGCCTTATTAAAAAAACTTTTAAAGATTTATCGTTCGGTGAAAAAATAGGCGTCATTATTCCTAAAAAGGGATTGTTCGAAATTAAGAAATTAATCGAATCATCAACTGAAGATGTTTACCTAGCAGTAGAGGGATCTCAGTTTATTATGAAATGTGGATCATGTATTTTAATGATACGTTTGATCGAAGGTAAATACCCGAATTATCAACAATTTATTCCACAAAAATTATCTCATAAAATTAAAATACCAAGAGAAATTATTTTATCATCACTTAAAAAAGTTTCTCTATTAGCTAATCAAAAATCTAAAGCGATTCTTTTAACGTTCACAAACAATAAATTAGAAATCACTTCAAGTAATCCTGAACTTGGTGATGCAAAAGACGAATTAGATATTGAATATTCAGGACCCGATTTAAAAATAGGTTTTAATGCTAGATATATCGAAGACGTTCTTAAAAATATTGAGCAAGAAAATGTTGAACTGGAAGTGAATGATCAAATTTCACCAGGGATATTAAAAGCTCACGATAAGAATGATTACATCAATGTTGTTATGCCAATGAGAATTTAATGCAGTTAAATACACTGGGGCTTAAAAACTTCAGAAATATCAATGAAGCTTACCTTCAATTTTCAGACAATCTAAATATTTTCATTGGTGACAACGGTCAAGGTAAAACAAATATTATTGAAGCCATTCATTTTTTAATCGAAGGTGAATCTTTTAGATACGGTGATAATTCGACAATCATACAATTCGGCTACGAAAGTGCCTTTGTTAGAACAAAATTAATGAACAATAATCTTGATTACCAAATTTCTCTTAAAATCAGCTCTCAACGAAAAGAAATTTTGGTTAATGAAAAAAAAATGGCAACTCATTTAAATCCGTTACCACCGATTGTTTTATTTTCTCCAGAAAGTTTGTCTGTGATTAAAGAAAGCGCAGATGAACGAAGAAAATTAATCGATCAATTAATTAGCAGTATTTCGAAAAATGGAAAAGCATTAACAACTGACTTTAAAAAGGCTTTAAAAACGCGTAATAGGCTGCTGAAAGATATTTCTGAAGGAAAAACCCACATTGGTATAGGAATTCAGACTTTAGAAAGCCTGGACGAGATCTATTTCAAACTGGCAGCACAGTTAACATGCCAAAGAATTAAACATTTAACGAACATAAAACCTTATATTCAAGATTCTTTATCAAAAATTGAAAGTTTAAATCAGAAAATTGATTACGATTTCACCTATTTTATTTCTGACCAAAAAATTGTGGAAAACTTTGAGGAAAATCATTTTAATTTGATGAAAAAAAGGTCTCTTGAATTGCGCCAAGCCGAGCTTAATTCTGGAATCAGTTTAGTCGGCCCACAGAAGCACGACGTCATATTTCTATATAACGGAAATGACTCGCGTTTCTACTGTTCACAAGGACAGCAAAGATCTATCATATTAGCTTTCAAAATAGCTCAAATCGTGTATCATCATGAGGTTAACGGATTCTATCCTGTTTTGCTGTTGGATGATGTACTTTCGGAGCTTGATCAAAACAAACAAAGCTCATTAGTAAAAACTTTAAATCAAATCCAAACACAAACGTTTTTAACATCAACAAATATTGGTGTTTTAAAACAGTTCAGCCTAAGCCTGGATACAGCTAAGAATTCTGTTTTCAAAGTAAAAAATGGCGCAATAACCAGCGAATAAAAATTGATTTTTATTCGTCCATTACGCTCAGAAAATGCAAGAGGTGTTCATGTCAGATTCAATGTCGACAGTCGTTGATAAAAGTTATGGTGCAGACGATATTCAGGTCCTTGAAGGATTAGAGGCGGTCAGAAAAAGACCAGGAATGTATATTGGCGACACAACTCTTCGCGGCTACCACCACTTAGTTTATGAAATTGTTGATAATGCTGTCGATGAACATTTAGCTGGTCATTGCAAAAATATTTATATTGTTATTCACACCGATGGATCTTTATCAGTTGATGATAATGGTCGCGGCGTACCAGTTGGCCCACATAAATCGGGCAAAGATGCTATGGAAGTGGTTTACACCATTCTTCATGCTGGCGGAAAATTTGACGGCGGAGCTTATAAAGTTTCCGGCGGTCTACACGGCGTTGGCGCTTCGGTTGTGAACGCACTTTCAACACGCTGCCAAGTTGAATCCTATAAAAATGGGTCTCATTACAAACAAGTTTATCACAAGGGCGCACCAGATGGGCCTGTTGAAAAAATTGGACCTACGACACGCACGGGGACGGTAGTTACATTTAAACCAGATACAGAAATTTTTAAAGAACCAGGAATGGATTTTGATTTCAACACGCTATCAAATCGTTTTCGTGAAATGGCATTTTTAAATGCAGGATTACACATTTCTCTGACTGATGAACGTAATGGTAAAAAAACAGACTTCCAATATGCAAACGGAATCGCTGAATTTGTTGCTTATTTAAATCAATCTAAAAAATCAATTCATTCAGATGTGGTTTATTTCAAAGGCGAAAAAGACCAAGTTGAAGTTGAAATCGCGATGCAGTGGAATGATTCATATTCTGAATCAATTTATTGCTACGCAAATAATATTAACACACATGAAGGCGGAACACATCTGATCGGCTTTCGCGGCGCCCTAACAAGAACAACAAATACTTATGCCCAACAAAAAAGTTTATTGAAAGATTTTAAAGAATCCCTAGAGGGCGAAGATATTCGCGAAGGCTTGGCTGCGATTATTTCTGTTAAAGTTCGCGAACCACAGTTTGAAGGACAAACAAAAACCAAATTAGGAAATGCTGAAGTTAAAGGGATTGTTGAATCACTAGTGAATGATAAATTAGCCGACTGGTTCGATCGCAACCCAAGTACTGCAAAAACAATTGTAACAAAATGTGTGGAAGCCGCACGCGCACGTGATGCCGCTAGAAAAGCCAGAGATTTAACCCGTCGCAAAACCGCTTTAGATGGCGGATCATTGCCAGGAAAAATGGCCGACTGCCAAGAGCGCGATCCGGCTAAATGTGAATTATACCTAGTTGAGGGAGATTCTGCCGGAGGATCGGCAAAAATGGCTCGTGATCGCAAGACGCAAGCCGTGCTTCCGTTAAAGGGTAAAATCCTGAATGTTGAAAAAGCCCGGTTTGATAAAATGCTATCAAACGATGAGATTCGAATGATGATTTCTGCATTAGGCACAGGAATTGGAAAAGATAACATTAATGCTGATAAAATTAGATATCACAAAGTTATCATTATGACTGATGCCGATGTGGATGGGTCACACATCAGAACTTTACTGCTGACATTTTTCTACAGACAAATGCCTGAAGTTTTAGAGCGCGGCTACATTTATATCGCACAACCCCCCCTGTACCGTGCTAAAAAAGGCCAAAGCGAAACTTATCTAAAAGATGAATCTGCGCTGACAGAATATTTATTAAAATCAGGGCTAGATAGTTTTAATATCAAAGGCAAAAAAGTAGAGAGCGCAGAGCTGAGAAGTTTTGTTTTAAAAATTCAAAAATTCAAAAATTTACTTCATGCCTCATCTAGAAAATATGACCGCGATGTTCTCTATTTCTTACTAAGCAAAGTCGCAGATCTTGAGGCTACGCTAAAAGATGAATCAAAATTAAAAACAGCCCTGATAGACTTAAAAGCATGGATTGCAGCGCAGCCAACTTTGGGAATAACAGAAGTAGATTTTAATGTAGAAAAATCAGCTGATGGAAAAATAGAAGCCGTTGTTGAAACAACTCGGTACGCCGATCGTATGAAGACACATTTGTCTTCAGATATGATTAATTTTTCTGAAATTATCGAGATCCGCGAAACGTGGAATTTTATGCAATCCATTAGTAAATTGCCAATTACAATTACAAAAAACAATGAAGAACTATCTTTTGAAAATTATAATGAATTTTATGAAAACATTATGGAAGGCTCTAAAAAAGGAGTCTACATCCAGCGATACAAAGGACTAGGGGAAATGAATCCCGAACAGCTTTGGGATACAACTTTAAATCCTGAAAATCGCAACCTATTAAAAGTAACTGTTAACGATGCCGTTTCTGCAGATGAAACATTCAGCGTTCTCATGGGGGAACAAGTTGAACCGCGTCGTAAGTTTATTCACGACAACGCATTATTGGCCAGATCTTTAGACGTTTAAATTTTAAGATGACTGCAAGGTGATATAATATGGATTCAAATGACGAAGTAAAAGGTATAACGAACGTAGATATTAATAAAGAAATGCGCGAAGCTTACCTGCAGTATTCTATGTCTGTCATAGTCGGTCGCGCCCTACCCGATGTGCGTGATGGTTTAAAACCAGTTCATAGGCGAGTTCTTTTTGCCCAGCACGAATTATCAAACACACACGATAAACCCTATAAAAAATCAGCGCGTGTTGTTGGCGATGTGATCGGTAAATACCATCCACACGGCGATAGCGCTGTTTACGAAACAATGGTTCGTATGGCGCAGGATTTTTCTTTGCGCTATCCGCTTATTGATGGTCAAGGAAATTTCGGATCTATCGACGGAGATTCAGCAGCCGCTTCACGTTACACCGAAGTTAGAATGACTAAGCTAGCCGAAGAATTATTGGGCGATATTGAAAAAGAAACAGTCGCATTTGGTCCGAACTACGATGATTCTTTAGAAATCCCTCTAGTTTTACCTGCAAAATTTCCCAATTTATTAGTGAACGGATCTTCGGGCATTGCTGTTGGTATGGCGACAAATATTCCACCCCACAACTTAGGCGAAGTCATTGATGGCTGTATTCATCTTATTCAAAATCCAGATTGTGCAATTGACGAACTCATTGAAAGAATTCCAGGACCGGATTTTCCTACTGCTGGCCTTATTGCCGGCCGCAGTGGTATTTTACAGGCTTATAAAAAAGGTCGCGGAATTATAACGATCAAAGCCAGAACTGAAATCGAAACAAAAAAAGACCACGAAGAAATTATTGTCACAGAGCTTCCTTATCAAGTTAATAAAGCAAAACTGATCGAAGCAGTTGCCGATCTTGTTAAGGAAAAGACCGTTGAGGGCATTTCTGACATTCGCGATGAATCATCACGCGAAGGTATGCGCGTTGTTATTATTTTAAAGCGCGGTGAAAATGCATCTGTGATTTTAAATCGTTTATTAAAATTTACCCAGCTACAAGTTAGCTTTGGTATCATCATGTTAGCTATTGATAAAACGCAACAACCAGTGACGTTTGATCTTAAACAGATGCTTGAAGCCTTTATTGATCACAGGCGCGATGTTGTGACCAAACGATGTATTTTTGAATTAAAGAAAGCTCAAGAGCGCGCCCACATTTTAGAGGGCTTAAAAAAAGCCCTTGATCAAATCGACGCTGTTATTGCTACGATTAAAGCCTCAAAAGAAGCGGCCTCTGCGCGTGAAGCCTTAATGACCCAGTTTTCATTCAGCGAACGACAGGCTGTTGCGATTTTAGAAATGCGTTTACAGCGTTTAACGGGCTTAGAAATTCAAAAAATCATAGATGAATTGGCTGAAATCACCAAACAAGTTAATTGGTTAAAATTTGTATTAGCTGATGTTAAAGAAATTTTTAAAATTATTGTTGCTGAACTAGAAGAGATCAGAAAAAAATATTCTGATCCGCGCCGAACTGAAATCACTGGTGATTTAACAGATATAGAAGATGAAGATTTAATTGCTGATGAACCAATGGTTGTGACTGTCACAAACACAGGCTACATCAAGCGGATCTCTACAGAAGAATACCGCGTGCAAAAACGTGGCGGCAAAGGCCTAAAAGGCATGGAAACTCGCGAAGAAGATTACGTCACAGATCTGTTTATTTCGAGCACTAAAACGCAGCTTTTGGTTTTCACGGATAAAGGTAAAGTTTACTGGTGTAAAGTTCATAAGCTACCTCTTGGAAATAGAATTTCTAAAGGCAAGGCGATTGCCAACGTTGTGCAATTGGCAGCAGGCGAAAAAGTAAAGGCTATTCTTCCAGTGAATGAGTTCAGTGAAAATAAATATGTTGTGATGTTAACCGCTAAAGGGATCATCAAAAAAACATCTTTAGATGCGTTCTCTAATCCACGCCAAGCCGGAATTATTGCTTTAACGACAGATCTTGATGATCAGTTAGTTTCTGCAAAAATTTCTGATGGCTTAAGCGATATATTTATTGCAACCAAAGAGGGTATGTCGATTCGTTTTAACGAAGATGATGTTCGTGGCATGGGAAGATCTGCTCGTGGCGTTAAAGGGATTACATTATCTAAAGATGACATCGTGATTGGCATGGAAGTGATAGAAAAGGCCACCAAAGATACTTTATTAATGGTGACATCTAAAGGTTATGGAAAACGATCAGAGGTTGAAGAATACCGCGTACAAAGTCGCGGTGGCGTCGGAGTAATTACACAAAAAACAACCGACAAAGTTGGCATGGTGATCGGAACTCTTAAGGTGAACGCGACACAAGAGCTCATTCTTTCAACGGACCAAGGACAGGTTATTAGAATGAAAATTTCTGACATTTCAATTTTAGGTCGAAACACACAAGGAGTTCGCCTTATTAATTTAGACGAAAAACAAGAATTCGTAACTGGCCTAGCCGTTGTTGATGATGAAGATAAAGCTGGCGAAGAAATTCATTAATATTTTTCTAATATCTGGATTGGTGGCGATTAATTTATCCTGCCAATCTAGAGCTGAAAAGCTATATAGATTGGGGCAAGAAAAAATCGTCCAATCGAAATATTTAGAAGCTGTCGACGCGTTCGAAGACTCTGTAAAACTGGAAAAAAACAATAACAAGTGGTCTAAAACAAATTTAGAAATCGCCCAAACGCTTCAGTATCGGGTTCAGGATTACAACAAAGCCATTTTGGTCTATCGCGAACTCATTTTAAAATCAGAGGACTCATTAGTTAGACTGCAGTCACAAAAGGCCGTTTCAGAAATTTATTTTGATAACATTCAAGATTACGAAGCGGCGCTTAAAGAGCTTCAAATACTAGAACCATTGATAGAAAAAAGCGAAGCCGCCGAAGAAACAAAATTAAAAATTGCTCAGTCCTACAAATATTTAAATCAGTTTAAAAACAGTTTAGAATATATTGAGGCTAGCCTTAAAAAAAATCTTAAAAACCCAGAAGGCTTTTTAAAATTAAAAGCCCAAGTGTACAATTCACTTAAAAAGCACGATGAGGCTTTGGTTTTGTACGAAGAAATAAGCAAAAAATATCCAAGCTATTTTAAAAAAGAAAGCTTAGTTGTGGCCAAGTCCTTAGTTTATGAAGAGAAAAAAGATTATAAATCTGCTATTGAATATTTAACTAAAAATAAAAATCAAATCGAAGACCAAGTTTTTTTAGAGCTTCGTTTGAAGCGTCTTTTCGAAAAACAACAAAATATGCCATTCAATCGTGGAATTAGGAAATAGAAAATTATGAAGAAAAACAAATATCTTATTTTTGCATCCATTGGCTTTGAGCTGGTCACCCTATTGCTCATTAGTATTTATTTGGGCGAATATTTAGTTAAAGAGGGCTACCACTCAGCCTTGAAGGCCTTTTTAATTGTTGGCGCATTTTTAGTTTGGTTTGTTAGTTTAATCTTAAAGCTTAAAAGCATTGAAAAATCGAAGAGTGATTAAAAAAATAGCAACAAGGTCGCTTGGTCTATGTTTATTAGTCAGCCTAGCCCTCGGCTTTTTTTATAATATAAGCTTGGGCGCGGCGACCGCGATTACCTCACTATTTTTAGTTATCAATATGCTGGGCATTTATACTCTATGGACGGTTATAATTTATAAAAAATCCATTGCACAGGGCCTAATGATCATTATATTAAAGTATCCTGTATTGGCCTATAGTGCGGCCATTATAATTAGCGAACCCTGGTTTAATAAATTAGGGCTCGCGACAGGTTTTTTAGCTTTTTTACTATCAGTCGTTGTGTTTAGCTTAAGGAGATAACATATGCATTTTAATTGGACGCAGTTAATTCCCGGTGTTGGTCATCACTATGCTCACGTTGCTACACTAGTTATTGCAACATGCTTAATTATGATTTTAGGTTTTACAGCGAGACTGTCTTTAGGAAAAGGCGAGGCCTCGATTGTTCCCGCTGGAAAAGTTTCAGTGCGCGGATTTTTTGAAATATTAACGGATTACATCCACACCTTATCACAACAAGTGATCGGCCAACATGGTCGCACTTTTGCTCCGTACTTCGCAGCGATATTTACTTTTGTTTTAATTAATAATTTTATTGGTCTGATTCCTGGTATGACACCAGCAACAGAAAACTTTAATACGACTTTTGCTTTCGGCATGTTTTCTTTTTTAGCTTACAATGTAATTGGATTAAAAGAAGGCGGCGTGGGATACTTAAAGCATTTCTTGGGGCCATTCCTACCCTTAGCACCACTGATGCTCATTATTGAACTAATTTCTCATTTTATTAGACCACTAACTTTAGGATTACGTTTGGCCAATGTTATGACGGGTGATCACACAGTTTTGGCCGTCTTCTTAGATTTATTTCCAGTTGGCCCAGCAATTCCATTTTATTTAATGGGAATGCTTGTTTGTACAATTCAAGCGTTCGTATTTACTTTATTATCAATGGTTTATGTGGCTCTTGCTACAGCCCATGACCACTAATTAACCCGAAGGAGAAATCATGAAAAAAACAATCGTATTCGCGATCACACTACTAGCTTCTGCTAGCGTATTCGCACAAGAAACAGCAGCAGCCGTAGCTGTAAATCCAAACAGTGGTTTAGTTGCAATCGGTGCAGCTATCGCAATTGGCTTAGCAGTTCTAGGCGGAACAATGGCACAAGGTAAAGCCGCTTCTGCAGCCCTAGAAGGAATGGCTCGCAACCCAGCCGCTTCTGATAAATTATTTACACCACTTATATTATCATTAGCTCTTATTGAATCACTAGTTATCTTAGCATTCCTAGTTGCATTCATTAAATTACCAGCCAGCACTTTCGGTTTCTAATTTTAGAAATTTAAAAGAATAAAAATAAGACCCACGCCTTATAAGCGCGGGTTTTTTTATTTTGGAATTAATTACAAATACTTATTTACGACACTCATCACAGAATCTTGAATTCGTTTTAATCCAGCTTCAGTCGATGATTCAAAACGCACAACCAACACAGGCTGAGTGTTCGACGAACGCGCCAATGCCCAACCATCATTAAAGCTAATGCGAATTCCATCAATCAAATTAACTTTGTAATCATCAGATGGTTTTGAAAAAGCTTCCTTGACCTTTTCGACGATAATAATTTTTTTCTCTTCTGTTGTGTCAATTCTGATTTCTGGTGTGTTAAATGCCGGAGGCAAACCTTCTAATAATTCAGGAATAGTTTTTCCTGTTTTAGATAAAATTTCACAAAGCCTTAAAGCAGCATAAGGAGCATCATCGTAGCCGTAGTTTCTGTCTGCGAAAAAGATATGACCACTCATTTCGCCGCCGAATGGGGCTTTGTCAGTTTTTACTTTTTCTTTTATAAGACTGTGTCCTGTTTTCCACAAGACAGGAATGCCGCCATGTTTTTTAATATCAGCGTACATGCGATCAGAACATTTCACATCGCCCACTATTTTTTCACCAGCACGTTCTTTAAGAATAGCTCTTGAAAAAATAGTCATTAATTCATCACCGTAAATCATCTTACCTGTGTGATCGACGATGCCGATACGATCGGCATCCCCATCAAAACCAATGCCCACGATGGCGTTTTCTGATCTAACTTTTTCTTGAAGGTATTTTAGATTTTTCTCTACAGTAGGATCTGGATGATGATTGGGGAATGTTCCGTCTGGTTTTTCAAATAAAATTTCTGGATTTAACCCAACAGTGTTAAATAATTTTCTGACGATACAACCACCAGAACCATTACCACAATCAAGAATAACTTTAATGGGCTTTAATTGGCCAAATTCTTTTTTATATCGTTCTAAATATTCTGGAAAAATATCATAGACTTGTGATTTCCCAGATCCCGAAACGTAATCTTTTTCTTGAATAATATTATATAGCGTTTGAATGTCATCACCAAAAATAGTTGTCTTACCAAAAGAGATTTTAAAACCGTTATATTCTGATGGGTTATGGCTACCCGTGACCATGATTCCACCATCAAGATCTAATTGAAAAGTTGAATAATAACTAATTGGCGAAGTCACAAGACCTAACATGTAGACTTCGGCGCCTGATTCAACAAATGCTTTTCTTAGATTTTCAATTAAAGAAATCGAAGACAATCTGGCATCATAACCTAAAGAAAGCCTGAATTTTTTTAAACCAGTTTTTTTAGCAACAAAAGAACAGAAGGCCTTACCTAAATGATAGGCAAATTCATCATCAAATTGTTCATTGTAAACACCACGAATATCATATTCTCTAAAAATAATAGGACTAATAATCATAGAAACTCCCTAAACAGAAATCTTATCTTTTTTTTTCAATAATTTCAAATTAAGTAAAATAGCATCTTGCATAGAATGGCTATTAGCTATGTTTTTATTAAAAATATCTTTAGCCGTTCCATGATCAACGCTTGTTCGAATAAAAGGTAGACCCAGGGTAATATGAACACCACTGTCTTGGCCGTGTACCATTTTAAATGGAATCAAACCCTGATCATGATAGAGCGCTAGATAGGATGAATACTTTTTCCAGTTCGATTTGAAAAACGCAGCATCTGGAGACATTGGCCCGATCAGATTTTTATTTTTAGAAAGAACCTTATTCAAATGTGATTTTTCGTAGGAACCAATGATTCCTTTTTCACCAGCATGTGGGTTTAACCCCAATACGCAGATCGGACGCATATCATTAGTTAATTTTTTAAGGTCTGTGCAGGCTTTAATGGCCTGAGCTATAAGTTTTTTATTTAATTTTGATTCAACACTTTTTAACGCAATGTGGTCCGTGGCGATCACCACATTAAATTCTTTACCGACAAATCCCATAAATAGATTATTTTTAGGATAAAACTTTCTGAAAATTCCGGTGTGGCCTATGTAGTTGTAGCCCGAATTGATAATATGAGTTTTAGATATCGGACCAGTCACTAAAGATGAAAAAATAGATTTCTTACAATAATCAGTTGATTGAATCACCCAATCTACTGCTGGCGTTGATAAACTTAAATCAAAAATAAACTTTTTATCTAAACTGTTCGTCGCACGCAAAACAGAATAAAAGGCAATGGCCGCATCTGTTGAATTAAAAGTAAATCGGTTAAATTTTCTATCAATTAGATCAAAATACTTTTTCTGTTTAACGTCTTGTTTTGAATCACGAAAAATAAAAAAATGCGTATCTTTTTGTGGCCCAAGCTTAAATAAAGATTTAGTCGTGACCTCAAGGCCTACGCCGTCTTTATCGCCAGTGGTAATGGCAACAGCGTGATATGACTTATTCATAAATTTTAATATAAGAACTTTGCTTTTTAGATTCGAACCAGTTTTTTAATTGTCGTTTAAAATTTTTCTCGATTAACGACGACTTGATTTGCTCTTTATATTTTAAAAATTGTGGGTCGTAGCTGACTTTTTTATCAAGCACTTTAACTATGTGAAAACCAATCTTGGATTTAACAATTACTGTTGTTTGACCACTATCCAGGTTTTCCACAGCTTTTTCCAGATCAGCATTAAATTCGCCAGATTTAAATTGCCCTAAAAGACCGCCCGGGTTGGCGGACTTTTCTTCGTTGTATTTATTAGCCAAGCTTTCGAAAGACTCACCAGAAGTCATTTTGTCGTAAATGTCGGTAGCGCGCTTTAGCGCTAACTGCTGAGACCCTTTTTTGGGGTCAAAAAAGATTTGTGCAATTTTGTATTCGTTTACGTTGGGGCGGTAATTAGGAACCTTGTTTTTATATTCATTGTAAGCATCTTCATCAGTAATTCTTAATTTTGAAATAATTTCTGATTCAAAAAAATTTTGTCTTTCCATTCTAGATTTTAAAACTTTTCGATATTCAGCAATAGTATAGCCCTGTTTTTTAAGTGAAGCCTCTAGTTGCGCCTTGGACAACCCATTCTTTTTGGCTAATTTATCAACTTCTAAATTAACTACATCTTCAGTGATTTCCAAATTTTGTTTTTTAACTTCAGATTCAACTAACTTTTCTCTGATGATAAACTGAAGCTGCTGGGCGCGGCTGGATTTTAAATCTGATGGCCTTTGATCTAACAGCAAAGATTCATCTAAAGAACCTTCTTTTTTAAGGCGTGACGGAAATCCATTTAGCTCGGATTGTAAAATGGATTCCGAATTGACGATAGCCACAATCTTATCCACAACCTCTATCTTTTTTTCAGCTGAAAAGGCTAATATTGGAGACACGAAAACAACAATGGAAGATAATATTAAATTCATAATTAAGTCTCGTCTCTCGTTTCGACCGCCAAGGCATCTATGCCCTGAGTATTTTTATATATCTTGTATCTCTTGATTTGCTCTTCAAGCCAAGAAGAAAACGCAGCCGACTCGCGCAGGGCCATGACCTCTGATAAAACTTGTGACCTGACCTCTTCATATTTTTTTTGATGAGACTGGCGCCTTAAAAGCACTTTAAACAGCCTATAGCCCTCGCTTAGCTGAACAGGCCCAATTAGTTCAATTTTTTTATTAGTGAATAAAATATCTAAATCTGAATCAGGAATACGATCGATCCAAGTAGGCTTAGATGACAAATCATTAATTTTTTCTAGAGAGTATTTTTTAACAAGATCTTCAAACCTGGGACTTTTTCGGTAGAGTTTTTTAATCACATCGGCCTGATTTTCATCGGCTACCAGAATGCTTTGAGCCTGAACCGACTCGTTTTGAAAATATTTTGGTTTATTATTATTATAATAACTTAAAAGTTCATCTTCAGCAGGTTTTGGAATTTTCTCGCGCAATTTTTTAAATAAATATTCACGCTGTAAGTCAACGGCGACAGATAGCCTCCACTGACTGTAAGATATTTCTTGATCAGCTAAATATTCTCTGAAGGCTAGATCGCTTGGGTACAAGCCCATTATTTTTTTAATACGCTCATCAACATCTTTAGACGAAAGGTCTAATTTGTTTTCCTTGGCCCACAATTTAATAACTTGATCGATAATGTAGTCAGTCACAATTTTATTTTTGAAAGTTTTAATAATCGCGGGATCTTTTGCAGATAAAGCGTCTAAATCACGCAGTTTTTTGGCCAATAAATCAGAAAAATCTTTTACATTGATCGATGAGTCTTCAACTTGCAGCAGCATTTTTGAATGATAGCGCGATCTTAAAAAATCACAAGACTGTAAACCAAATGCAAAAAGCCCCGCAAGAACGGGGCTTAAGCAGATTAAAAAAATCTTTTTAAAATTATTCAACAAGTCGCGTGTTAACATTGACCGGATATTGTTTTTTTATTTTTTCGAAAAATTCGTCGAATAAAACTTTCCTTTTTTCATCAAAGACAGCCATGCGGATTTCGCGCTTGGTGGACTCAGCATAACTGCGCTTACCAGTTAATTTAGCAATGTGTAATCCAAACGGCGTTTCAATCAATTGCGGAGTCGTCTCGTTAATTTTCAATTTCATGATTGAATCGTAATACGAAGGAACCAAAGTTAAACGCGACTGCCAACCGACGTCTCCGCCTAAGTTTTTTGTTGTGACGTCATCAGAATATAAACGAACAAGCTCTGCAAAAGGTCTTTTTGATTTTAACACTTCAGACAAAATTTCATTAGCGCGCTTTCTGGCTTCGTCTTTTTGTTGTGTTGTAGCGCCGGGCTTTACTTCAATTAAAATATCGGAAATTCGGATTTGTGGATTTTTAGAATAGTACGCCTTCATTTCGTTTTCAGAAACTTTGTTTTCTTGAACTTTTTGTCCAAGTTCTTTTTCAAGCATTGCCTTGTACATTTCTTGGTTCATGCGATCAGCAACGATTGGATCTTTATCAAGGTTTCTGCGCTTAGCTTCTTGAAGGCCCATTTCATAGCGAACTAGGTCTTCTAAAAAAACTTTTTTAGTCGGTTTGTTTGTTAAAACCTGCGAAGTGACTTCGGTGTATCTTTTGTTGAATTCATCTAAAGTAATTTTTTTAGTACCCACAGTGGCAACAACATCAGACCCCTTTTGTGCAAAAGAAACCGATGCGATCAAAGTTAACATTAAAATCCACGTCATGTTTAAATCCTTTTTGTTTCACGTTAATAAACTTAAGGGCATGACAATAAAAAACGCCCCCTTAAAATGCTAAATCTCTAAGCCCTAACCGACAACGAATTTAGAAGAGTGACTGCGCGCATCAAATAACTGATTTTTCAGAGAAATAGCTAAAATCTCAGACCTAGGATCAGATTCTTTAGTGATGGCTATTTGAAATTCAGACCAATGAACAGAAATTTCAGAAAAAGGCTTTGGCAAATAGGTTTTATTCCATGATTTTGGAAACGACCAAAAAGCATTACAGCTGACGCCGCCCGCATAAATTTGCGCACCGAGCAGTCTTGAAATTTCAAAAACACCAGGCTTTACTTCATAAATTGGACCTTTTGGTCCATCAACAGCAACACTGCAATTTGACCCGTTTTTACAAAGTTTAATAAGACCTTTTAGCGCACTCACTCCACCGCGCGTCGATGACCCGCGCGAAGTTTTACCGCCCGATAATCTTAAAACAGTATTCATCAGTTCGCCGTCTTTTGATGTTGATGTCATTGTGGCAATTTTATATCTTGAAGTCAGCGCAACCAAGGCCAATTCATCACCATGAAAATGGGATAAGATGACTGGTTTTTTCTGCTGAATATTTTTTTGTAAAGACTCTGGTTCAAAGACTTTTATTTTCCAAGTTAACGAAAGTGATCGATAGATCACCCAAATTATAAAACCAATAAAACAACCACGAACTTTATTCATTAATGTTGTAAAGCTTTTTTGAATTCTTCAGTTAGTTTCGGTAAAATTTCAAACGCGTCACCAACTAAACCATACGTGGCTTTTTGAAAAATCGGCGCATTAGGATCGTTGTTAATTGCAACAATCACCTTTGAACCACTCATGCCAGCTAAATGTTGAATAGCGCCGGAAACTCCGACAGCGATATACAAAGATGGCGCTACAGTTTTCCCCGTTTGTCCGACTTGCATTGAGTGAGAAACCCAACCCGCATCAACAACAGCCCGTGAAGCACCAACAGTTGCGCCCAAGACGTCAGCTAAATCATGCAACAATTTAAAATTGCCAGCTTCTTTTAGTCCGCGTCCACCAGAAATAACGATATTAGCTTCTGTTAAATCTAATTTTTCAGACGCGCCCTTAACGATATTTTTAATGATTGTTTTAAGGCTTGGTTGAGAAAAAGAATGTTCAGTGACGGCTGCCGTTTTCGAAGTATCAGCGGCTGCAACAGGTAATTGATTAGCACGCATTAAAACTATTTTGATAGAGGCATTTTCAAATGTAGCCGTAGTAAAACATTTACCTGCATAAAGAGGCTTTTTAACCTTAACGTCATCACCTGAAATTGTGATTTCAGTTCCGTCAGAAATAACACCCGCATTTAGTTTTGCGGCAATACGAGGAAATAAATCCTTAGATAAAGAACTTGCTGATGCCAAAACTATGTTTGCACCTATTTTTTGAATCGCTTGACCCACAGAGTCCGTAAACAATTCAGGATTGTACATGTCATAAGCTGCATCTTTTAAGAAATGAATTTCTTGAGCCCCATGATGAGCCAACTCATTTAAACCCGCAGCAGCTGCAGATCCTAAAGCTAAACCACAAACAGTGTGTCCAGATTTTGCTGCAAACTGAATTAATTCTTGAGAACTTCTTTTTAATTTGCCGTTTTGAAACTCTGTGAAAACTAAAATTTTACCCATAATTATAACACCTTTGCTTCATCACGAAGTAATTTAATAAGCTCAGTTGATTGTGCTGCCGCATCGCCTGAAATTAATTTCACCGCTGGTTTTTCTGCCGGTAAAGAATACTGTGAGTATTTTACTTTTTGATCAGCACCAGAAATTCCTAAAGATGAAAATTCAATTTCTTTAATCACTTTTTTCTTTGCTTTCATAATCCCTGGGAGACTTGCATACCGAGGCATATTTAAACCTTTGTTTGCAGAAATTAAAGCTGGCGTCATCATTTGCACGATTTCTTTTGCCCCGCCTTCGATGTCTCTCTCAACTGTGATATTTTCAGCTGAAGCTTCAAATTTAGATACAACAGATGTGTGTGGAATTTTTAAAAATTCAGCAACCATTTGTGGAACTGAAGATTGATTACTATCAATCGCCATTTTGCCAGAAAATACTAAATGTGCCGCGCCCTCCGACTGAATGACTGAAGATAAAGCTTTTGCTGTAGAAAGAGCATCAATGTTATCGGCTGCATTGATAACGATAGCTTCGTCTGCGCCCATTGCCAAAGCTGTGCGCAAAGATTCAACAACACGAGTTTTTGGCCCGACACTGATTGCCCAAACCTGAGCTGTGGGATTTTTTTCTTTAAATTTAACAGCTTCTTCGACCGCAAATTCATCATATGGGTTTAGAACCCATTTAATTCCCACGGGATCGATTCCAGACTGATCTGGCAGAATTTTTATTTTTGTTTCAGTATCTGGAACTTGTTTTAAGCAGACAAAAATTTTCATATTCGATGAAGCTCCTGTTCGTTCAAATAATTTAAATCAAATGTTATAGACATTGTTCTAACTTAAGCCACTGAAATCAGACAATGAATTGTCATATTAACGTGTTGCAAAACATATCGCACAAAAGTGACTTTTAATAACGCGAGAGTTAAATTTAGACAGATCAAATCTTTTTTATAAAATGGACTAACAAAACGCGAAGTAAAAGGTGAAGTATGTTGGATTTTCTGAAGTCGACAGTTGGGCGAAAATACGTCATGGGAATTACTGGTTTGGTGTGGATGGGCTTTGTACTGACCCACATGGCTGGAAACATGCTGATTTTTGTCAGCGCAGATCTTTACAATGCCTACGGACACGCCATTGTTTCTAATAAACCCCTACTTTACGGCGCAGAAACAGTTCTTATTTTAGCCTTGATTGTTCATGTGGTCACGGCGATTTCTTTAACAATTCAAAACAGAAAAGCTAGAAACACAAGATACGCCATGGAACCCAACGGCGAAAAAGGCGCATCAGTGGCGTCAAGAACGATGGCGATTCAAGGTTCAATTATTTTAGCATTTGTGATTTTACATTTAGCGACGTTTAAGTACGGCGCGCACTACGAAACCACAGTTGACGGCGTTAAAATGCGCGATCTACATAAATTAATTATCGAAATTTTTCAACAACCTGGATATGTTTTTTGGTATGTTGTTTCATTAGTATTATTAATGTTTCACTTAAGCCACGGCGCCCATTCTATATTTCAATCATTTGGTTTTCTTGAGCGAAAAACGCAAAAGGGTTTAAAAAAAATGGCTTGGACTTATGCCGTTATTGTCGCTGGCGGATTTTTATCACAACCGATTTACGTTTTTCTATTTAATTAACGGAGAAAAAATGTCTGAAAATAAAAGTAAAAAATTAGATGGAAAAGTTCCCAACGGCTCAATAGAAAATAAGTGGGAAGATCATAAATTTAACATGAAATTAGTGAACCCAGCCAATAAAAGAAAACACACTGTCATTGTTGTGGGTACAGGTTTGGCAGGAGCCTCTGCCGCTGCATCCATGGGTGAATTGGGCTATAAAGTAAAAGCTTTTTGTGTTCACGAATCCCCACGCAGGGCGCATTCGGTTGCGGCCCAAGGTGGAATTAACGCGGCAAAAAATTATCAAAATGATGGCGATTCAGTTCACCGATTATTTTACGACACAGTTAAAGGTGGAGACTTCAGAGCCCGCGAAGCTAATGTTCATCGTTTGGCAGAAGTTTCTGTAAACATTATTGATCAAGCCGTTGCTCAAGGTGTTCCCTTGGCGCGTGAATATGGCGGATTACTTTCAAACAGATCGTTCGGCGGAGCACAGGTTTCACGAACATTCTATGCCCGAGGACAAACGGGTCAGCAATTATTATTAGGCGCATATTCAGCGATGATGAGACAAGTTGATTTAGGCACAGTTGAACTTTACACACGTCGCGAAATGCTTGATCTAGTTATGGTTGATGGCAAAGCCCGCGGTGTTACAATCAGAAATTTACTAACTGGCGAAATAGAATCTTACGATGCAGATGTCGTGGTTTTGGCAACTGGTGGTTATTCAAATGTATTTTATCTTTCAACAAACGCAATGGCCTGCGCAGTTACTGCCGCATGGAAAGCTCATAAAAAAGGAGCCTACTTTGCAAACCCTTGCTACACACAAATACATCCGACATGCATTCCAGTCCACGGTGAAAACCAATCTAAACTAACATTGATGTCAGAGTCACTTCGCAATGACGGACGCGTTTGGGTTTCAAAAATTAAAGGCGATAAACGTCATCCGGCTGAAATTCCTGATACTGATCGGGATTATTATTTAGAGCGGGTTTACCCAAGCTTTGGTAATTTAGCCCCACGTGATATAGCTTCAAGACAAGCTAAATATCGCGTTGATGAAGGCCACGGTGTGGCTGGAGAACAAGCTGTGTTCTTAGATTTCCGCGATAGTATTAAACGTTTAGGAGAAGATAAAATTGCAGAACGTTACGGAAATTTATTTCAAATGTATGATAAAATTACTGGTGAAAATCCGTATAAAATGCCAATGAAAATTTATCCAGCTCCACATTACACGATGGGTGGTTTGTGGGTTGACTATAATCTTGAATCAACAATTCCAGGATTGTTTGTAGCTGGTGAAGCTAATTTTTCTGATCACGGCGCCAATCGCTTGGGTGCTTCGGCGCTTATGCAAGGCTTAGCTGATGGATACTTTGTTCTTCCGTACACTGTGGGAAATTACATAGCGAATACAAATTTGAAAAAAGTAAATTCGACAGATTCAGAATTTAAAGATTCAGAAAACACAGTTAAAGCTGAAATTAATAAATTTATGAAAATCAAAGGCGAAAAAACAATTGATAGTGTTCATAAAGAACTAGGCCGCATTATGTGGGACAATTGTGGCATGGCCAGAAACAAACAAGGCTTAACCGATTCAATTACTAAAATTCAAAAACTGCGCGAAGAATTTCACAACAACATTACTATTCCAGGTGATGCCAATGGCTTGAATCCAGAACTAGAAAAAGCAAACCGCGTAGCGGATTTTATCGAACTAGGTGAACTAATGTGCCGTGATGCCCTCGCAAGAGAAGAATCGTGCGGCGGTCATTACCGCGAAGAACATCAAATCGATGGCGAAGCCAAACGTGATGATGAAAATTTTTGCCATGTGGCGGCTTGGGAATGGAACGGATCTGCTGATAAAGCCCAAACCCGGAACACAGAAGACCTATTATTTGAAAATATCAAACTAGCAACACGTTCATACAAATAGTGAATTGAGGATTAAATATGGCAACAGCGAAAAATAATATTAATTTAAAATTAAAAGTATGGCGTCAGAAAAACAACCAAAGCGGCGGTGATTTTAAAACCTACGATGCGAATAATATTTCGCCAGACGCTTCGTTTTTAGAAATGCTAGATTACGTGAATGAAGGCCTCGTTAAAAAAGATCAAGAACCTATTTCATTTGATCACGATTGCCGCGAAGGAATTTGTGGTAGCTGTGGATTTATGATTAACGGTAATGCACACGGCCCACAAAAAGGCACAACAGTTTGCCAATTACACATGAGACATTTTAAAGATGGCGAAACATTAGTTCTAGAACCATGGAGAGCTACGGCTTTTCCAATTTTAAAAGATTTAGTTGTTGATCGCACAGCTTTTGACCGCGTGATTAAAGCTGGTGGATACATTTCTGTTAACACTGGAAACGCTATTGATGCGAATGCAACACCGATTGCAAAACCTTATGCTGATGAAGCTTTTATGTCTGCAACATGTATTGGTTGCGGCGCTTGCGTAGCATCTTGTAAAAATGCATCAGCCGCATTATTTACAAGTGCGAAAATTACCCATTTATCTATGTTGCCGCAGGGTCAAGTTGAACGTGATCAGCGCGCACAAGATATGGTTGCACAAATGGATATGGAAGGATTCGGCGCATGCACCAGCACAGGAACATGTTCTGCCTCTTGTCCGAAAGAAATTTCATTAATCAATATCGCCAACATGAATAAAGAATTATTACGCGCGACTTTAACTAAAAAAGAAGAGGTCGGCGGCGGAGATATGGCCTAGGCCATAGTCTCAGGTTTTTTTGACAGATCAGAAAATAAAGCGCCTAATAAAGGTATGAAAGATTTTATCAAGATTTTCTTCATATTGATTGTTATTATGAGCGCTTTTATCACTGGTCGAAATTATGGCGAAAAAACAGTTGTGGAAACAACTGATTATAAAACGATGTCTTCAGCTGAACAGCGAATCAGCCAAACTGAATCTGAACTGAATAATATCAAAGAAAAATTTCAAAATCTTTTAGATCAAAATGATCTTTCAAAAAAAGAAGACATGTACAGCAAGATGATGACATTTCTTTTAGTTGATTTGGGTCTACGACTCACAGAAGAAAAACAAAAAGAATATGATAGCGCTATAAAAGCACAAGAAGCAAAAACAGAACCTACCAAAAGACAGATTGCTCAAATCATTCCCAAAGAAAAAAAATGGAGCAAGCATTCGGCCAGCAAATTTAAGTCTTATGAATGGATGTTACAAAATACACAAACTGATTTAGAAGCTAGAAAAATTTTAAAAGATTTAGAAATTAAAGATCTTGATAGCCTTTTGAAAGATGCGACCAACACAGACGAACAAAAAGGTGAAAAGTTATTTGGAACGTACCGTGGAAAAATATTTGGCGTTGATCAGAAAGAATACGGATCATTAGTGATATCTTTAAAAGAAAAATTATCAGAAATAGATTCAGATAAAAAAGGCCTAGAGGGCGATGTAAAAATTTATCGCAAAGGTCAAAGCATTGGTTCATCTGAATTTACTCAGAACAATTTAGGCTTAACGCCAGCGGGCACGGAAAGCATTATTATCGAAGCTGGTGGCCGCTACTATCAGTTTTATAAAATCGAAAATAGTCAAAAGCTGGGTGGTTACTTCTACGAACGATTAACCAACGGAACGACTAAAACAATCGGTCATTTTTTACTAACGCAAACTGGCCAGTAATAAAAAAAGGGACCATGCGGTCCCTTGATAATATTTAAATTTATAAAACTTGATTGCTCTTAATTTGAAGAGTTTGATTTCTTAGTATCAGCTTTTTTACTTTCTGAACCCTTAAAAATTCCACCACCAGCTCCATAATTGTAATTGCCTGTATAGCCATAACCAGTCATACCAAAACCGGCCTGCATTGGTAAGCAAGATTGAATGGCAGCAGATATTGAAAAAACACTTCCTGTTGAATCACCTGCTGCAGATTGCCCGTAACCAAAATAATTAGTATTTAGCTTAAGATCTTTATCTTCTTTAGCTAAATTTGCACGTCTTGTATTGAAGTTCATCTGAGCAGAAGCAATTAAATTTCCACATTGTGCTGCGTTTTGTTTGCCCATGTTATTGATGATTGGAGCCAAAGAATCACAAAACTTTTTATCGAAAGAAACTGATTTTTCTTCCTTAGAGTTCTCATCTTTCATTTCGAGCGATATTGTTTGATTTAAGTAGCAGTCATCGTCTGAATTGATAAACTCATTGTCCACAGATTTTACAAGATTCGTGCCGACTACGTTATTGGCGAATTGTTTTTTCATTGCCTTTACATTCTCGACTTGTTCTTTAATATCAAAAACCTTAGAAAAACCTATCATTTTACCTGCAGAGTCTCTTTTTATAACAACAGTTTTATTTACGGTTTCAAACTCTACTTTTGGATAAGCAGCAATGTTTTGTCTTTTTGATTTATAAGTAATGGTTTCAACACCATTTTCATTTTTACGGCTCACAATTTTATTTTGATCTAAAATTGTAGTTTTTCCGTCGTTATCAAAATACAAAGCTACACCATCTGGATCAAAACCACCGTAACCGTAATCTTGCAATCCTTGATTGGCGACCATTACACATTCTTTGCTTTGGACAAAACCAATACCGCTAGCAGCAGAAACAGTGTTCGCTGCAATTACAACAGCTCCGATTATAAAAATTTGTCTAAACATAAAATCTCCTTACATTATTGATATAAACAATATTGCATTCAAATACGATGCGAGTAAATAGACTCAATGCTCAATCTGGACTAACGCAAACCGGCCAGTAATTATTTTTAATATCACTAACCTTTAAAAATCGCGTCATACGTCTCATTATCGGACGCATCTCGACTTTCATCCTGAAACCACCAAAGAAGTCCCAAGCGAAAAAACAATATAAGACCTAAGTCTTAACTTTCGATTTAACTATGTCGAAAAGTAATGGGGTTGGTTTATGAAAAAGATTAACGACATTATGAATGAAATGGGCTTCAACAAAGACGCCCCTGATTCTGTTAAGGAAGCTTTCATTAAACATTTAATCAAAGCTTCAACAGGTGTTGATGTGATTACCCCGACTGAGAAAAAAATTATCCAAGATAATCCAGACAAGATAGTTCAGTTTCCAAAACAGATGAGTTTTGACTTTGATGAAAGAGAAGCGCACGAGCTTTTTCAGCTCAACAAAATTAAATCGTCTAGCAAATAGGCCAGTTTCAATTTGGAACCTTAATATGGACTGCCCACTTTTTTGGCGCATGCTAACATAATTTAGTCATTCATCAATAGCATGAACGATCCACGGAAGGAATCACATGAAAATAGGAATTTTTCAAAAAGGTCTCGTTTTAGCCGCTTTATTTTTTACTAACACAGCCATGAGTTCAATGACTCAAGTTTCATCTGTACCAGGTGAATATGTTGTTCAATTGAAAAAAAATAAAACAACACGGATGTCGACAAAACAAATCGAATTAACATTAAACAGTAAAATTAAATCGACAATACCTGGACAAAACATAGTTGTGATTCAAAAACCAGTTTTCGAAAATCCAGAATCAGTGATTGAATCTTTAAAAAAGAATGAATTAGTTGAAATTGTTGAACAGAACTATATTTACTCAATCAATAAAATAGCGAACGATCCACTATTTGAAAAACTTTGGGGTTTATCAAATGTCGGTCAAAAAGATCCAGCTGGTCAAACAGGTGTTGCGGGTGTGGATATCAATGTTGAAAAAGCTTGGGACATTCAAACAGGATCTGCAGACACTGTTGTTGCAGTTATTGATACAGGAATTGATTTTGATCACCCCGATTTAAAATCAAATATGTGGAGAAATCAAACCGAAGCTAACGGAACAGCTGACGTTGATGATGATAGCAATGGTGTTGTTGATGATATCTATGGTTACAATGCTGTGGATAACAGCGGAAACCCAATGGATGATCAAGGTCACGGTTCACACTGCGCGGGAACAATCGGCGCTAAAGGTAACGACGGCGTTGGTGTTGTTGGTGTAAACTGGGATGTTCGATTAATGGCTGTGAAGTTTTTAGATAAAAATGGATCAGGCACATTAGAAAATGCAATCAAAGCCATTGATTATGCGACTCGTATGGGTGCAAAAATCATGAGTAATTCATGGGGCGGCGGCGGATTTTCACAAACGTTATTTGATTCTATTAAACGTTCTGAAGAAGCTGGTGCTGTATTCATCGCGGCTGCAGGCAATGATGGAAGCAATAATGACAGTCGTCCTGCTTACCCTGCATCTTATGATATTAGTAACGTCATTTCGGTTGCAGCGATCAATAATAAGGGTGCCAAAGCTGAATTTTCTAATTACGGAAAAAGATCAGTTCATATTGGCGCACCAGGCGTAAATATTTTATCAACGACTGGTGGAAAGTATTCTTCATTTTCAGGAACATCGATGGCAACACCACACGTTGCTGGTGTTGTAGCCCTTTTGTGGTCGAACGAAACACAAATGAACGCTGCTGAAATTAAAAATAGAATTTTAACAACAGCTCGTAGATTACCTAGTTTAACCGGTAAATCACGAACTGGTGGCACTGTGGATGCGTATTCAGCATTAATGAATATTATCCCGCCACCAGATGAAAATGATCCAGCAAACTGGTCATCTATTCCAATGACAGTGCAATCAGAATCGCCGTATAAACCAAACACTGCACAAACATTTGATGTTAAAGTTGAGGGCGCAAAACAAATCGCCATCTATTTTGAAAAGTTTAATACTGAAACAACATATGACTTTGTAGAAATCATTGATGGCAAAGGCAATAAAGTTCAGACTTTATCAGGAGCCAACGATGAATCATATTCAACTGTGATTAACGGTAACAGCGCTGAAATTTATTTTAAATCAGACAACTCTGTTGAAAAAACAGGTTGGATTGTGACTAAAGTAGCTTATAGGTAGTTAGAATAGATAAATATGTTTTAAAAAGGGTTCCTAGATGCTGTCTAAGAACTCTTTTATCTTCAGATTCACAAAATCTGGAAAGTCTAACTGACAACAGTGTGATCCATAGGGAACTAAAACAAATTCAGAATTTTGAATCGCCTCTTTCATTTCTTTTTGAAACGATGGAGGAGTCAGAAAATCACGATCACCGGCAATAATTAATGATGGCTTATCGATTGATGATAAAATATTAACACCATCGAACTGAATCAGTTGTTCAAATAATTCAAAAAATAATTGAAGCTCTAATCTAGAAACTCCGCGCCCGTACATTTCAATATCTTTAAACTGGGTCAACTTCAAATTAAAACCACCAGCCAGCGCTGCAACTTGAAATGCAATCGGATTATCGATCATGGTTCTCCATAGCGCATTCCAAAGATCAGGCGACTGCGCATGTTGTTTTTTTAAAAACTGAAAAAACGGCTCAACAAATTCTAAACCGAATAATTTTTTAAGAGGATTTTTAGCAAAGCCATTAATTAAAACCAGTGATTTAAAAATTTCAGGGAATTGTTCGTAAGCCTTCAGCTGGTAAGGCACGCCAAAACTATGCCCAACAACGTGGGCGCTTTTATGACCCAAATGATTTAATAAACCTTTTAAATCGAAAGCTAAATGTTCAAAAGTTAAATTTTTTAAATTTGTGACTGGTACGCTTTTATGATGACCGCGAATATCAAATAAAATCACTTGATGTGTTTTAGAAAAATATTCAACTTGGTGATGCCAGTGATTCATTAAACACGCAATTCCGTAAATAAAAACAATCGGTTCACCCTGCCCGCGAACTTCGTAATAAATAGGAGTTCCATCCATCGCTGTGTAATAACCGGTTTCTTTTTTAGTAAATTGAGGAGTCGTCATCTTAAAATACTCAGTTCTATGGCGTAAGAAGAAAAAGTTAATTTATCACCACTAAATACAGCATGTTGGTGAAACTTCTCTCCGTTAATAAGGGCCTTGTCGCCACATAAATTTTCGATGTAAGCCGTTTCACCGACTTGAAAAAATTTAACAACTTTTGGCGGAGCTTCAGGGTCGATTATATTCAAATCTAAATTATTAAAACCCATTTCGCGTGGGCCATAACTAACCGTATAGAACTCATCGGTTTGTGGCCCCTGAAGGAATGTCAGACGCACGGGGTATAGAAAGAAAAACAGTTCAGTTTGCTTTGCCTGCCAAGTCTGTGATTTTAAATAGTCGACTACTTGATCTTGCCATATCAACGATTGACCCGGTGTTTTTTCAATGGCTTTAAAGCCCGTTTGTCCTAGGTGAAAAACAAAGCCTGCAATCAGGCTAAATGAAGCAGATTCAACTAAACCAGCGCGAATGGTGTTGTCACCTAAAGCATTGATTTTCCAAGAAAAATTTGAATCTAATTTAATCTCTGCATGTTTTTCAGACATTTCTGGATCACGGTAATAATCCGTGGAGAAGATAAAGCCTTCTCGTAGGCTAATAATCTTCCCCTTTTGAACTCCGTCTAAGACCTGTAATGCTATTCCCATGAAAATATCTTAAAAGGACATTCAAGCCTTGTCCATAGAGATAAAAACTGTTACACCAATTGAACATTTTAAAGTCATCCTTGCTCCGCCAATTAAGGTTGGGGCATCTACCGAAAGGATTTTTATGGATCTTAAGACAGACCTTAAGCGCCCGTATGAGGTTATTATCCTCATGCACCCAGACGCTAATATCGAAGAGCAAAAAGAGCTTTTCAAAAAAAACAAAACCACAATCACAACTTTTAACGGAAATGTTCATTCAGTTGAAACTTGGGGTAAACGCACATTGGCTACTCAAATTGGTAAATTACGTAAAGCCGTATTTTTTCACTCAATTTTTGAGGCCAACCCACAGGCGGTTACTGAATTAGAAAGAACTATGCGCATCAATGATAAAGTATTGCGTTTTATGCATACACGTCTTGATGAGAGAACTTCTGTATCTAAGCATTTAGAGGCTTTCAAAAAAGGCCTAGCAGATTCGGCTGCTAAAGAAAAAGAACGTGAAGCAAAAGCTCAATTACGTCGCCAGCAAGCTCAACAAGCTCGTATGGAAAGACAAGACGAAGAATAAATCTTAAGAGTAATTTTAAGCTATGAATAAACAAACGACGACTATAGACATGAAGAAAGTTTTCACATTAGCCGCTTTAAGCGCGCTAATGAGCCTTGCTTTTTCGTTTATGAGTGCGCCATTTGTTCGCGTATTGGCGATTACGAAATCGCGATTCTTTTGGCTTACAGGTTTGATTTTTCTGACGACATTATTATTTCTGAAAATGTATCTTGTTCTAGTTTATGTAGGAGCTTTGTGGATGACTTTAGGCTTATACAGTGAATTAGAAAAAAGAGGCGTTGATTGGAAAAAATCATCTGTACTTTCGCTTTTTAGCGGACTTATTTTTGGAGTAACCAGCTTTTTACTGATTACACGCAGATCGCTTGAACACGATTTGGTTAAACAGGCTGTTGAACCGCTCATGATGTCTTTAAAACAAATACTGCCAGATAAAACACTACAGGCTGCAGATGTTATCGTTTATATGCCGGGACTTTTAGTTTCAGCTTTGGTTAGCGCACTTGCGGTTGCATTAATATTTGAATCTCAAATATTTCAAATTTTTAAACTGAAAAGAGAAAAAGTGGTATCAGGCCTGAGATGGCTTGAATTCAGAGTTCCAGATTTGTTTATCTGGATTACTTTATTTTCCTTCTTATTTTCGTTTATTGATTTATCAATGCCGCTATTACAAATTGGCGCAATCAACATTGCAGTTGTTTCAGTAGTCGTGTTTTTTTTCCAAGGAATCACAGTTTTTGAATATGCCACACGTATTTATAAAATGGGTCGAATAACTAAAATGTTACTTTATTTTTTACTTGTAGCTTGGGCTTTACCTGCTGTTGTAGTTCTTGGCTTTGCCGACTACTGGTTGGACATAAGACGCTTTATGAGAAAAAGAATTAAAGTTAATTAATTGAAATGAGGATACTATGAAAGTAATTTTACAAAAAGACGTTAAAGACTTAGGAAAAGTCGGCGATCTAGTAACAGTTTCTGCAGGTTTCGCGAGAAATTTATTATTTCCAAGAAAACTAGCTGTAGAAGCAACTGAAACACGCGTTAATGAATATAACCATTTAAAACGTGTTGCAGAATCAAAAAAGAAAAAAGCATTAACTGACCGTCAAGCATTCCTAGCGAAGATCAAGGGCACAACAGTGACTTTTAAATTAAACGCTGGTGATAATGAAAAACTTTTCGGAACTGTAACAACCAATGACATTTCTAAAGGCTTAGAAAAACTTGGTTTTTCTGTAGACCGCAGAGACATCGTTTTATCTGAACCGATCAAAGTCTTAGGAACGCATAAAGCCGTTGTTAAGTACGCTGAAGGAATGGAAGCTCCAATCCAAATCGCAGTTGAAAGAACGTAATTAGTCATAAATTATAGCTAAAATTTTAAGATAAATGACTTAAAAAGGGCCAGCGCAACACGCTGGCCCTTTTTATTTACAAAGTGTTAAAGTAGTCTCACATATGAGGTTACAAATATGAATCAAATTATTTTCGCTACGCTACTTTTTCTAACATCAATACAAACATTGGCTAAAAAAACAGATGGTCAATTTGAGTCTAAAATTATTAAAACTAACGAAACATCTGCTGAAATTGAAATAATATCAAAAAAAGGCTTTCATTTTAATGATAAGGCGCCTATCAGCGCAACTTTTGATATTGAAAAAGCAAAACAAAAACCAAGTTTTAAATCAGAAAAGAAAATTTCTTTCAAAATTATTGAAAAAGCAGCACAAGCAGAAATTAATTTCTATATGTGTGATGACGCTAAAACTGTTTGTGAACAGCAAAAAACTAAAATAGAAATTCAAAAAACCGATGCAAAAGCGGCGAGCCTACAAAAAATTGAAACCAAAAAGAAAACGACATTTAAATCAAAAACACCAACACTATTAGTGTTTTCAGCGCCGTGGTGCCCGGCCTGCATTCGTTTAAAAACAGAAACGTTAAACCAAAAAGAAATTGAAAAAACTTTGAAAAAACTATCAGTTCAATTCATTAATATTGACCTTGTTGAAAATGAAGACTTATCAAACCAGTTTGATGTGAAAGCAATCCCTACAGTGGTTTTGTTGAACAAAAAAGGCGATGAAGTTTTTCGTTGGTTAGATTATCAACCGGCAGACTCTTTTTCTAAAGAACTAGATTCAAGTATTAAACTGACTCAGTCGTTAGCTGATTTACTAAAACAAGCCGAAAAAGGAAATCAAAACGCTATTTTAGCTTTAGCTAAAAATGCTGAATCAAAGATGAAATGGGAAGAGGCCTCTTGGTGGTTTTCTCAGCATAAAGATCCACAATATATAAAGAATAAATTATTAGCGGATGTGAACAGAGCCCTTGAAGACTTAGAAGACAAAACCACACCAAAAGAAAACTTGAAACCAATAGTTCTTGAGGCCTGCCAAAAAGCCGAATCAATCATTGATAAAGCTGAATGGATGATTGTGTATTTCGATGATTTTAGTGCCGATAAAAAACCACAGGATTTAGAACAAATTAATAAAATGATTTCGGAATTAAAAATCATTCTTAAAGGCGACAACTATGCCGAAGTTTTCGAAAAATCAATTACCGCGATGAATAGATCTGATTTTGGTAAAATCGAAGTTCTAGACAAGATCTATCGTTTACAAAAACTTTTAGGCAACGATGATCAAATCAAAGCTGCCAAAGACGATCTCAAAGAAGAGCTCAATACGAGAACGATTGACTACACAAAGCCTGGGCAAACTATCGATACAATTTACTATTTTGATTTAGTTGATGATCAGAATAAAATAAAAGAAATTTATAAAAACCTTATTGAAAAAAATGCAGTCAGCTACGTTTACTACCAAAAATACGCTAACTACTTATTTCGCATTAAAGAATATAATTCGGCAGAAAAACAAATCAACGAAGCTTTAAAATACATCGAGGGCAACGAACCGCAGTTAAACACTTTGAAAATTAAAATATTAGTTGATGCAAACAAGAAAAAAGATGCTTCAGAATTGATTGAGAAAACTCTTAAAATTATTGAGCCCTATCCGACTAAGTATAAAAGAACGACGCAACAGTTGAACGATTTAAAAACGAAGTTAAAATAGCCTCACTGAACTTTGTCAGGTGAAGTTCCATAAAAAACTTCATCAAGATATAACAAAAGACATTCGCGTAATTCATCGATGGTCATTTTGTCGGGATCGATTTCAAGCGCGCGAATTGCTGCGAAAAGTTCTGTTTCGATCGTGTCTTTATCAATCTGAGTATGCTTTGACAGTACATCTAGAACTCGCCCCATTTTAAGCCTCCATGCCCTGCTTGGGTTGACCGCAAAAGCCCTATCCATGGGCTTGGTAAGACAATTTAATGTCTACATTATGCTGACAACTTCATCTCAACAGATGGTTACTGCGGGTTCAATTTTTTTAAATGAATCATAATTTTTTTAGACTTAGGTTGATAAACTAAAACGTCTTCATAGACTTAAGTGCGTCACCACTGTCTGATTAGTAAACACAGCCCCAATACGGTAACTTTTAAGTCTACTATATGAGTTATAGGTCGTTTTTGATCGGCATAAGAGTTGATATGACTAGACTGATGAGGATGCACGTATGTTGAGAATTCCCCGATCACTAATAGGCATTTTAATTCTATTTTCTATTCAAATGGTTTCAGCCCAAACTGAAACTCAAAGCTATAAATCATGGAAAAATGATAAAGTTGCCTTTTCCAAAACAAAAGTAAACGAAATAAAAAAAACCTTGCTGGTTCAAAAATCAATTCATCAAGCTATTGGATCAGACCCCAATTTAAAAAAAACCCAATCTACCCAAAGCGGAATAAGTCCTCATTTGCAAAATCTAAATAATCAGCTAGACAGTGAGATGGCTAAAATGTCATTAGCAGAAGATCTTTCAATCACCGATTATTTTGTTGGCTACCTCATGAAAAAATCAGACCTAAAACAGGCCATAAAAGAAGCATCACAGCAACTTTCGCCCGAAGAAGTGGCAGAATTAATGACGACTTACGCCGAAACGATTCAAGGCCAGCAATAAGACCTGAACCCTACTCAATCCCTAAAATTTTTATTAAATCAGTGGCCTTGACAGTCTAAGAAGGCTATTCATATTGATCTCAAACTGATGAAACTAAACGGGGTCTTTGGACTTCGATCAAAATATAAATACAGGGGTGTAATATGGCAAAAGAATTAGGCGTTCGTCCACTTCACGATAGAATCTTGGTTCGTAGAATGGCTGAAGAAGAAAAAACAGCAGGTGGACTTTTTATTCCAGATTCTGCAAAAGAAAAACCACAACGCGGCGAAATCGTTGCAGCAGGAAAAGGTCGCATCACTGAAGACGGTAAAATTTTACCTTTAGAAGTTAAAATCGGCGACAAAGTTTTATTCTCTAAATACGCAGGAACAGAAATCAAGTTTGATGGAACTGATTTCTTGATGATGAGAGAAGAAGACATTTTAGGAATCGTTCAGTAATCGTTTTATTTTTTATTTAATTAAATCTCACTAAGGAGAAAAAACATGAGCAAAATTTTAATTTTTTCAGAAGAAGCAAGATCAAATATTTTAAAAGGCGTTAACGTTTTAGCTAACGCAGTTAAGGTCACCCTTGGACCTAAGGGTCGCAACGTTGTTATCGAAAAATCTTTCGGTTCACCACTTATTACTAAAGATGGTGTTACCGTTGCTAAAGAAATCGAATTAGAAAATAAATTCGAAAACATGGGCGCACAAATGGTTAAAGAAGTTGCGTCTAAAACAAATGACGAAGCTGGTGACGGTACAACAACAGCGACTGTATTAGCTCAAGCAATTTACCGCGAAGGCGCTAAACTTGTTTCTGCAGGTCACAATCCAATGTCAATCAAACGTGGTATCGACAAAGCTGTTAATATCGTAATCGATGAATTAAAAAACATGGCTAAACCAGTTAAGGGTTCAAACGAAGTTGCTCAAGTTGGTTCTATTTCTGCAAACAACGATAAAGAAATTGGCGAAATGTTAGCAAACGCAATGGATAAAGTTGGCCGTGAAGGCGTTATCACAATAGAAGATTCTAAAACAGCTAAAACAGAAGTAACAGTTGTTGAAGGTATGCAATTTGACCGTGGTTACTTGTCTCCGTATTTCGTAACTAATGCAGAAAAAATGGAAACAGCATTAGAAAACGCATACGTATTAGTTTATGACAAAAAAATATCATCAATGAAAGACATGATTGGCGTTCTTGAAGTTGTTGCCAAACAAGGTCGTCCACTTTTAATCATCGCTGAAGATGTTGATGGTGAAGCGTTAGCAACTTTAGTTGTTAATAAATTACGTGGAACATTACAAGTTTGTGCAGTTAAAGCCCCGGGTTTTGGCGACAGACGTAAAGCTATGCTTGAAGACATCGCTGCTTTAACAGGCGCGCAAGTTATTTCTGAAGATTTAGGCATGAAATTAGAACAAGCCAACGCAACACATTTAGGTAGTGCAAAACGCATTGTTGTTGATAAAGACAACACAACAGTGATTGATGGAAGCGGTAAAAAAGCAGATATCACAGCACGCGTTGCTCAGATCAAAGCTCAGATCGAAGAAACTACTTCAGACTACGACAAAGAAAAACTAAAAGAACGTTTAGCTAAATTAGCTGGCGGTGTTGCAGTTATTCACGTTGGCGGCGGTTCAGAAGTTGAAATGAAAGAGAAAAAATCTCGCGTTGAAGATGCGTTGAATGCGACTCGTGCAGCGGTTGAAGAAGGTATCGTTGCAGGCGGCGGGACTGCGCTACTACGTGCTTCTCAACAAATTTTAAAAGCTAAATTTAACGAAGAAGAAAAATTCGGTGCTAATATTATTAAAAGAGCTTGTGAAGAGCCAGTTCGTCAAATCGCCGCTAATGCGGGTTTAGATGGCGCAATCGTTGTTAATAACATTCTATTAGATAAATCTGCTAACTATGGTTACAACGCTTACAGTGATGAATACACAGATCTATTAAAAGACGGTGTTATTGATCCAGTTAAAGTTGTTCGTTGTGCATTAACAAATGCGGCATCGGTTTCATCTTTAATGTTAACAACTGAAACTATGATTGCTGAAGCTCCTAAAAAAGATTCAGGCAATCCTGGTGGCGGCGCTGGTATGGGCGGCATGGACGGAATGATGTAATCCAACATCACCAGTTGATATATTAAAAAATATTATTCAAAATAAAGCCTAGCTTAAAACTGGGCTTTATTTTTTTGAACATTAAAAACAGAAAAGAGTATTTATGAAAAAAATGATTTTAACACTTTTAGCGTTTGCAGCTGTATTTACTTTTTCAGCTAAAACATTAGCTGAAAATGCAGCGGGTTTAACATTAGGCGGACCAACATTTATTCATTTCGCGACTGAATTAGAATCTAAAAAATATTTTGAAGTTGGGCTTTCTTTTTCTTATAAGAACTCAACACATATTTATGGTGATTATTTAATTTATACAAATCAGGTTTTCAACAACCCAAATTTAAACGATATTAGTTTATTTTACGGCGTTGGCGGATTGATCGTTATAAATAATAAAGATCGTCGTGAAAAAGATGGCTACTATGCTAAAGACTCCGGAGAAGTGGGCTTTGGGATTCGTTTCCCTTTGGGCCTAGAATGGCGTGGAGCTAAAACACAACAAATCGGTGTTCATTTAAGAATAGATCCGGTTATTGCCATTGCGCCAGAAACCGAAATCGGATTTATGGCAGGCCTAGGTGCTAAATTTTACTTTTAATTAATTGATATACGGTTTGAATTCATAAAAAACCAGTCCTTTGCCCTGTAGATTTATTGTTCCAATATCCGATAATGGATAACAACGGACACTAAATACCGGCAAAGGATGCTAGATGGAAAACCAAGACTATCTCGATTTCAATGAAACAGTTCATTACCTAAAAACAACTTCAAGTACGTTATATAAATGGCTTCAGGCGGGAAAACTACCGGCCCATAAGTTAGGTCGTCAGTGGCGCTTTAGTCGTAGTGAACTAGATGCCCATCTTTTTAATCAAATTAAATCAAGCACCGAAAATTTATCTAAAAAAATTATTTGGGAAGCTTACGACCAAGGAGTTAGAACAATACACATATCACCTATGCGCGGTAATTATGAAATTTCCTACCGTTCTCACAAGGGAGTTCAATCTACCGAAACCATGACTGTCGAACAGTTTAAAGATATGAATCAGTATTTTACAAAACAGAGTAATTCTTTAGAAAATAAAAACGAAAGCGCTATATTTAGAATGTTTTTAAAGCGAGATTCCGAAGAAATACAAATTAAATACCACACTATTGATACTGTCGTCGGATTAAAAGTAACAATGACATTATGGAATCCAGAAAAAGATGTGATGTCTTTAGAAAAAATTTGTGGCTCAGATCAGGGTGCATTAAATAAATTCAAAGACATGTCAAAAAGAAGACAGGGCTTAATTATTGTGACTGGTCAGTCAGGATCTGGAAAAACATCGACTGTTTATTCACTGCTTAATGAATTTAGCCAAAAAAGAAATATTGTTTTTACTTTAGAAGACAAAGTTCAAATGATCATTCAGGGTATTCAGCAGATTGAATTCAATTATAAAAATAAACAACAACTGACAAATATTATTGAAGAAATATACAATTCTGACCCCGATGTGATTTGTTTTGGATTAACATCAATGTCTGGGTTTGAAGATATTATTTTTACAGAAGCAGTAAAAATTGTACAATCAGGTCATGTTGTAGTTTTACAAATGAATTTCGCAGCAGCTGATCAGGCGATTCAAAATTTTAAAAAAAATTCTGAGATTCAATTAGATGAAAGATCATTTATCGGCGCCGTTAGCCAAAAGCTAGTTAGCCGTAACGGTAAAATTATCGCTGAATATCAGTTTTCGGAATAGTTTATCCATAAGTACGATCTTCAAAGGCTGTTAACGCAGCTTTTGCGCCCTCGCCCATGGCTATGATGATCTGTTTAAATGGAGTCGTTGTCACATCACCTGCAGCATAAATACCAGGAACAGAGGTTCGACCTTTGTTATCCACAACGATTTCCCCAAATTGGTTTGTTTCCACGATGTCTTTTGCAAACTGACTGTTTGGTAGCAAACCAATTTGAACAAAGATTCCATCAAAATTTTCTTGCACATCTTTTTCAGTTTTACGATCAGTGTACTCAAGAGCAATTACCTTCTGTCCGTTACCTAAAACTTGTTTTGTTTTAGCTGAAGTAATAATTTTTGTATTCGAAAGAGATTTTAATTTATCAATAAGAACCTTGTCGGCCTTAAGTTGGTCATTATATTCAAATAAAACAACTTCGCTAACAATGCCTGCTAAATCAATAGCAGCTTCAACACCAGAATTACCACCCCCGATGACAGCGACTTTTTTACCTTTGTAATATGGGCCATCACAGTGTGGACAGTAGGCAACGCCGCGTCCGATATATTCTTTTTCTCCTGTAATATTCAGCTCTTTCCATTTAGCACCCGTTGTAATAATAATCGATTTAGCTTTAACAAATTCGCCACTTTCTAAATGAATGGTATTTGTTTCTTTATCAATTTTTTGTACACGACGGTGTTCTAGCATTACTACAGGGTAACTTGTTACGTGCTGATTTAATTGCGCAGCTAATTGAGGCCCCTCAGTGTATGTTACAGAAATTAAATTTTCGATACCTTTTGTATCTTGAACTTGGCCACCAAATTTTTCGGCGACTAAGGCAGTTGTTAAACCTTTACGAACACTGTAAATAGCCGCGGCCGCGCCGGCTGGGCCACCGCCGATAACAACAACATCATATTCACCTAAGTTCGCTAATTTTGGATCAACTTCTTTAGAATACAAATCATCAATTCCAAAAGTGTCTTCAAGTTTTTTTAGTAAATCTAAAAAATTAATTCGCCCAGAATGAATCATTTTTTGATTTACAACAACACTTGGTACACCCTGAATATTTAATCGTTCTATTTGAGCTTGGGCGTAAGCCCCGTCGATCATTTCGTGTTGAAAGTCAGAATGCAAAGTCGACATTAAATTTAAAGCCTGAACAACATCAGGACAATTTTCACATGATAAAGATATAAAAGTTTTTATTCGAATAGGCCCCTTAAGGCTTTTAATTCTTTGAATAAGAATTTGGTCAGGAAGCTTTCCTTTTCCATCCAAATTTAAAATAGCTAATATAAGTGATGTAAATTCATGACCACCCGGGATGCCTTTAAAAAATATCCCTGAAGGTTTTTGATCATGAATAAGAGTAAAACGCGGGGTTTGATCACTATTTTCATTTTTTACAGAGTGAAGAGAAATTTTATCAGAAGCTTTCGTTAGGCCTTCTAGCATTTCAAGTAATTGTGATTGGTCAGCATGCGTGCTTTCAGTGTAGTGTAATTCAATATTTTTTTCTAGGGATGCAAAGGCGGATTTTAACTGTTCGATAATACCCTGATCTAACATAACATCTCCTATTTAGTTTAATTTACTTTAAAAAAATGGGCCTCTGTTTTTGCAGAAGCCCACCAAATTTTATTTAAAAAATAAAACTAGATTTTACCGACAAGGTCTAAACCTGGTTTTAAAGTTTGTGAACCTGGTTTCCATTTAGCAGGGCAAACTTCATTTGGATTTTTAGCAATAAATTGTGCCGCCTGAGTTTTTCTCATTAATTCGTCTGCATTACGGCCAATACCGTTATCTTGAATTTCAGCCAACTTGATTAAACCCTCTGGATTAACTAAAAAAGTTCCGCGGTAAGCCAAACCTTCAGATTCAATATGAACACCGAAAGCGCGTGATAAGTGGCCAGTTGGATCAGCTAACATCGGGTATTTAATTTTTTTAATAGTTTCAGAAGCACTATGCCATGCTTTGTGTGTGAAATGAGTATCTGTTGAAACAGAATAAACTTCGACTCCCATTTTTTGAAATTCAGCATATTTGTCAGCCATGTCACCTAACTCTGTAGGACAAACAAAAGTAAAATCCGCTGGATAGAAAAAGAAAATAGACCATTTTCCATTAAGATCTTTATCCGTAACAGTTTTGAAACTGTCATTGTGGTAAGCCTGTGCGCTGAAGCTTGTGATTTTTGTGTTAATAAGTGTTTGCATGAAATCTCCCTTTTTGTGGTTATGTTTAGTTGTTACAATTCAGGTGTTATACATAACATATACGGTTTAAACTATCATAGACTGAAATTAAATATAGCCATTATTGATATTATATCTAAGATCATAGATAAATACTATGATACGCTGCCCGTAAGCCCATTAAATCGTCTAAAAATAAACACATGACAATCAAAATCAGGCCTCGATATAGTTATCAAAACAAGGAGTTCATATCATGAATAAGTTATTCGCCATCGTTCTTACAGTAGTTTCTTTTAATTCAATCGCTTCTGCCCAAGAAGTTTGGGGCCAAGGCGGCGGATCATCATATTCTATGCCGGCAATTGATGTTGGATTTAGATCAGGCTCAGCTAAAGTAGAAAATTCATCATCTGATAAGCAAGGTCTTGGCTATCAGCTAGGAGCAACAGCAGTTTTTAATTTTTCTGAAAAATTTGGATTGAAAACAGGTTTAATGTACACAGAAAGAGCTTTCAAATCGACCGTATCTGGTCAAAACATCGAAGGAAAAATTACATATTTTGATATCCCATTATTTGCTATGTACAAACTTGAAGACTTCGTTGGCATTTACATCGGGCCAACGATTGCCTTTCAAATAGGTGACGATGTCAAAGGCACAACAACAGGATCCACAGATATTGAAAGCATGATCGTACCAATTACTCTTGGTGCACAATTTAAATTTACACCGATTTTAGGCCTCAATGTGTTTTTTGAAAATGTATCTGGTGACTTAGCACAAGGTATTGATAAATACCGTGCTGCTGGCGCAACACTGATGATCGCTTTAGATTAATTTATTTTTTGAAGGAGTTTACAAGTATGAAACAATTATTAATTATTACACTAACATTAGCTTTATTATCAATCGCAACAGCTGAAGAAGTGGGCCTTAAAGTTGATAAAATCAACGTGCAAGAAGACACAACGATTTCTATTTCTAAAGGTAATAAAAAATCAAACGCTAAAAAATACACAATTTCTGAAGGTGAAGAGCAAATCACAAGTGATAAAGAAGTCGTAAAAAAAGATGCGCAAAAAAGCTGGAAGATGGCGTGTGGCGATTGGAAAAAAGAGTTCAGAGACCTAAACAAAGACAATAAAATTATTTCTATGAGCTGTGGAACAATGAATTGCACTAAAGATGGCGTTGAATCAACATGTTCATCGGTTGCTAAATATAAAGTTCGTGTTGTAGTCGAAGAATAAAATAGAAAACTATTTCAAAGTTCTTAAAAGATAGATCTTATTTTGATTAGACTCAATTTGAATATTTAAATTGGGTAAAGTCTCAGTCATTTTTTTATTAGCATCAATTCCAGATAGTTTAAATTCATGTTGCCCTGCTTGAACGGGAATTTTAAGTACATGTAGAGTTCGTGGATATAAAGACCACTGTCTTAGATCAGCTCGATCAGCAACAATCATCGTAATGAGTGCAACCGCACCCAAAGCTTCGTTTTTTTGTCGAATTTGATCGGCCATCACGTGTTTAGCTATGCGGCCTCCAACCCTGCGGGCAACAAGACTATTATAATCTGCATCTAAGGTTTTAATCGCAGCTGTTTCAAAACTATAGATGGGCTCACTTTGGTAAATTTTAGACGGGCTACTTTGAACATGCTCAGCCTGTAAAGACTGGGTAAGACTACTAATACTGATCAGGTGTGGATACATTGGGGCTTCAGGTCTTGGATATTTTCTAGGTCCCCAGCCCTGCATAAGTACCAATATCAATTCAGATTTAGTTTTTTCTTTAGCGTAAGAAATTTCTTCTGATGTGGCACTTATTTTTTTAACTAAAGTATTAAACTGATCGGTGCGATTGGCTTTCCAGCAAGATCTCAGCATATCTTTAGCGATTGCACGATAATTTTGATCAAGAAAAAAAGCATCTTTATAAGAAATACAAGCATCGTCATATTTTCGGTCTGATTCATAAATAAGACCAGTCATGTACTGCGCGAATGCGTTTAATTCGAAAGGCTTTTTGTCATCGCCTTGGTATTTTTGAAACTTATTATTTATTTTACGAACCTCAACCATGGCCGAATCATTTTGGCCTAGTTGAATAAAATTTAAAGCTAAAGACACATTAATAAAAAGTTTTTCAAAAGTATCACCCTTATACTGAATCATTTCTTCATTTAGCAGCGTCGACGCTGCTAAATTACTAACCGAATGATAGTCAAGCTCATCTGCTAAAGCTTCAGACTGTAATAAAATCTGGTTACTTTTTTTGTAATCACCACAGGCCTGCAAAGCAGACCCATAATCCATGAGATAAACTAATTGATCACGGCTTTTTTCTGAACTTAATTTATCCAAAGCTTCTAAAGCGGCTGGGCATTCGCCAGACACAAGATGGTCTCGCGCAGGTTGGATTTTAGATTGATAAGTAGCACAACCGCTTAAGGTAAAAACAGCAGTTGTGAGAAGAAAAATTTTAAGCAAGATTAAAAACCGATAGTTTTCTTTTTAAAAGTTTTTCTAAGTTGTTTGTTGTTGGTCCAAGAAATAAGACCTGTTTTTAAATTTGTTAAATTTAAAGTAACTTTGTAATAAACAGTTTTTTCTTTTCCAACCTCTTGGACGATTTGGTCTAAGCGTCCGTTGATGATGAAATCTGCACCGATTTGCCCACCAGCTCCTTTTTTAGTTTGGCTATTAACCATTCCTGAATTTTGGTAGTCATATTCATTTGAAATATCTTGGCGGGCTTCCTTGTCAACAAAGGCTACTTTTCCAGAATTAGTTAATTCAACGCGAACCATATCCATAATACTTTGCGTATCGATATGTTCATCTGTTTTATTTTGTAAATTGGTCACCATAACTATTGGTAATTCTTTAACAGAATTAATTGATTTATGGACCACAAGTGAATCAACCATGTTTTTAACAACAACTTGCATATCTGTTTCAGACCATTTGTCATTCAAAAGATTTTGGCGATTGGGGTCTTCGTATTCGCCTTTGACAAAAGCTTTAGGCCCACAGCTAACAGTTAATAATAAGATAGAAAGTAATAAGACTTTTAAAGACATAAGAGATCTCCTTGTGGACATTATTATCGTGAATAACAACATAAACCACAAGTCTTAATTTTTGATCTTCTTTTGAAAGAACTCTTTCTCTAGACGTTTATAGTCTTCATATCTGACTAATGAGCCCATAGATTGACTATGTTTTTCTTTCAGTTCTTTTTCGAGCTGTGTCAATTTCTCATAATCATTTTTAAAACGGGTTTTTGTGAAAGTTTCACGACGTTCTTCTACGTTTTGTACGAGCGCTTTTGAACCGGCGATGACTTCAATGGCTTTTTCTTCAGAAACTTTCCATTTTTTTAACAAATGCTTAGTCGCAAGCTTATGCCATTCAGATTGGTTTTCTGTATTCATGTAAACTGAATAAAAATACTTATTGTATAAAGTATTATCCACATAGGTTTCGTAGTAGTCTTCAGTTTGTGGGACTTCATACTTGTTTTTTTCGACAGCCTCTTGTGCTTTTGAAGCTAGTTCGCGTCTTTGTTCAGCCATAGGATCTTGGCTCAGCTTATCTTTTAAATAGCCGCCACCCCAAAAAATAAACCCATAAATCACTAGGGCATTCAAGTAAGTCTGATAAGTTTTTTTCTTTTGCTGATTTTGCCAGTTTTGTATTTTTTCTTCAACTTTCAATTCTTGTTTTTGATCCTTAGAAGATAGAGCTAAATGTGAATTCATCGAATGACTAATTGTTTCGACGGCCTCATTAAAAGTGAATCGGCCTTTCTTTTGAAACTGGACCTCAAGCTTTTGTGCAATATCGTGAGAAATATCAATGCCAATTTTTTCGAATAATTTTAAGTTGTGATCATTGATTTTTTGAAATTCCTTGGCCTGCTGCTTTTTAAACTCCTCGAGTTTTTCATTTTCATCATTTCTCTTTTTACCGACTTCGTCGCTTAAATTTTTAAAAGCCATTTTGCGGTCGATAACTATTTTTTCTTCAACTTTTTTAAGCTCTTCTTTTTTTAAGTGCAATTCGGTAATAACTTTGTCAAAACTATCTTTAGCAGTCTGTTTTTCTAACGCTAAAGCATCAGTTTTGTTTTTAAGATCAATTAAAAGTGCGTCACCTTTTGTTTTTTGCTCAACAAAAGATTTTTCATTTTTTTCTTTTAGATCTGATATCTGTACAAGCTCTTTATTTTTAGCCTCTAACAAATCCGACACCTTTTTGTTTTCAGATATCAAATCGTTAATTTTTGATTCCAGCCCAATGATTTCATTATTTTTTTCATCAAATATAGTTTGATTATTTTTTAAAAAACCTAAGACTGACTGCTTTTTATTATTTAATTCTATAATCTCAGAATCTAATGATTCCATGTCTTTTTTGTGCTTTTCCAGGTCGTGCGCCATTTCAGTTTCAATTTCTTGGTATTTAGCAAAAATCTTTTCACGATAAACCACATCAAGGCGTGCAGTTTCACGCTTATTGATCTCATCGTTCATTTTTTGTTTTTCAGCATCAATACCTTGATCAAAAGCTAATCGATCGACGGCTATTTTTTGTTCAGCTGATTTTTGTTCGGCAATAACTCTTTGTTCTGCTTGGGAAACTAAATTTCGTGATTCCTCTAAGCTTTCTGCTAACATTTTTTCAGCCTCAGATTTAAGTTCATAAGCTTTACCAAGCGCCTCGGCTTTAATTTTTTCAGATTCAATCTGGGCTGATTGCAGCATGTATTCTACATTTTTTTTGTATTCAGCTATTTTTTCTTCAGTAATTTTATTCGCTTTTTTATGAGCCTCATTTAAAATCAAATCAGATTTAATATCTGCATTTTTAAGAATAGTTTTTTTAATGTTATTGGCTTCAGCAATAATTTCTTGCGCGTGTTTTGTTGGATTTTCGTACATAGGTCGCATGATTTCAAGATTTTTAAAATTATGACTAATTTTTTGATCTTCACTGTTCAGTTTGCTTTCAATTTTATTAGATATTATTTGTTCTAATGATTCGTCAACCTGGGCTGGAAATATAGCCTGCGTATTTTTATCAGGATCTGCGGGAGTAAATTGCGGAGGCGCCACTTTTTCTGGTCTTGGTTCATATTTTATTTTTAATGAGGAATCAATATTGCCTACGCGAATGACGTCATCTTCTGTGACTAAAATGTAATTATTTGCAATAATACGATGGCCGTTAATAAATGTTCCGTTTGACGAACTTAAATCTTTGATTTTAATAAAGCCATTTTCAAAAACGATACTGAGATGTTTTTTAGAAACTTTGCTATCAGATATAAAAACATCTGAATCAGGCGCGCGCCCTAAAGTGAGTGTCGGCTTATCAAATGACAATGACTGGTCAGTCTGACCAGTCCGCAATGTCACTCTAATTTTGCCATTAAGCACACTCTTCATGTAGTCATCTATCCTGCTTTGGACATTTGTTTTTGTGACTTAAGAATCTCAATATTAATCGACTCTTCTGCCAAAGCTTCAACAGGGTCACGATTTTCGTCAAATTTTTCTATTTCACTTGGTAAAACATTATTGTCTGATCTATACCACAATAGATCCAGTGAGCTTTCCATACGATCAATTAATGATACGTAAACTCTTTCAGGACTCCAGCTGGTGTTAATTAAGTGAAGCGATAGTGAAAACATAATACCAACGATAGATGCCGACATCGCAAATGCAATTTCTTGCAAGAAATTATTCATGACTGTTCTGGTTCCGTCGATATCTTGTAAATCCATAGAACCTAATTCAATGATACCGCCTTTGATACCTAAGAATGTACCTAAGATACCAGCAACGATAAAAAGACCAGGTAAAATACTTAAAATATCATTCAATCCAGACATCGGAAAAACACCAAAAACTTTATTGAAACATGGGTTATGGTGAATCGTCGCTTTAGTGATATGCATTAATTTAGGAGTCTCTTTTGACCATTTTAAATGCTTCAATTGTTTTAAAATGTCTTTCACTAACCAAGCACAACCTTGTTTAACTAAAAACATACGATCATGGCTAGACATGACGTGATCCATGTTGTCATTGTGTTTGCGATCGCGTGAAGCGAAGACTTCATAATATGTTTTTTCTAAAAGCTTTTTAGATAAAACATAGAAAGAAACATCTTTAGCTGTTTTGTTGGCAGCATCTGAATCGATGTATCTATGCACACGTTTTTCAAATTCACGAGCAAACCACTCATGACGACGAACTGTGTAGTAGATGGCCCATCTAAAAAATGCGGCAGCAATAAATACTGCACTTAAAGCATACGGCAAATATGCGATAAACCATTTCGTTAAATTTTGTAGCGTTATATTTTCCATGTGATACCCCTATTTTTTGTCCATACTAAATCTAATGATAACTCTTTGACTTTTTTTGCAATCGTTAACAACACAATAATCTTCTGCAGAACTTATATTGCGATCTGCCTTCATTAAATCAAGGAAACTTCGTCCCGAAACTTTTAGTGAAGGAATTAATGAATTACGATATTGAAAATTCATATCTTTATTATCTAAGATATAGCCAAAAATTGAGTTGGCACGCTTATAACTTAAATCCATATTGTATTTTAAGGCCTGAACATCTTCTGGTCGTGTTGATTTTGGATTAACAAATTTGCCTTTGTAAGTTGGCGAAGCAAAACCGATGATTTCAACAGCTGTAATTTTATCTGAAACTTTTGGATTACCAAACAGTGATTTTGAGTAAATGGGAACAGCACTTTGTAAGATTCGTTTCATTTCTTCTTTTAATGCTGATGAATCGTTATCAAAATGGGCTTGACCGAAATCGATTTGCACGTCACCAGTGTTTAAATCAATATCTGCTTTGATTCCAGCTGCTGCGAAACCTTTTTGGATTTCTTTAGCTACGCCTTTGCGGGCCTCAAGTTCTGTTCTGACTTGGGCTAATTGGCCCTCAGTGTTTTTTAACTGCCCACTTAGACCAGCTATTTCACCAGCCAATTTACGCTCTTTGCCGGCCATCTCATTTTTGAATGCGGCCTCACGACGTGCAATTTCAGCAGCGCCTAAATTTTTCTGTGTACTAAGTGCTGCACCAAACGCAGCTTTTTCTTTAGCTAGGCCATCTGCATATTGGCCCTTCAATGCATTAATTTTATTTTGTGTGTCTGCGGCTGCTTGTGCCAATTGACCATTTAAATTAGTAAGCTCTTGGCCTTTTTGGTTTAATGCTTGCTGTGTTTGTCCAAGTTGTTGAGATGTAGTACTTAAAGCATTTTCAGTACTAGTTAAAGCACTTTGCGTGCTAGCTAATTTATTTTTAGCTGATTCAAGTTCACCCAGGGTGCGATCGTTTTGATTTTTTAAAACGACGACTTGCTGCTTAGCCATTTCGTTTAAATTGCTCAGCTTTTTCTGATAAGCTTTTTGGCTTAGCTTAGCTTTTTTATATGTGGATTTAAGCTGTGCGGCTTTTTTTGCTAAATCATCGTTGATGGACTTAATTTTATTTTCACGGTTTTGAATTTCTTGTTCTTTCGTTGTGATTACTGTGTTTAAACCCGTGATTTGTTTTTGCTGATCAGTGATTTCAACATCTTGTTCATTAATAACGACATCACGATTACTGATTTTAACTTTCGAAAATTTATTCGAATTAATCATGTTGCGGATCATTTTTTGATATTTATTGAGTGCTAATTCTTTTCTTTCATTTTCTTTAGCTTCTTGACGTAACTTATCTTTTTCGCCTTTTGCATCATCTTGTAATAGCGTCAGCTTATCCATGAGCTCTTGGTATTCTTCAAGTTCTGACTTTTCCGCACTTGTATTGAGATAGTTATTTTTAACTTCTTCATACATTTGCAACTGATTTTCCAGATCATTAACTTTAACTTTTAGACTTTGATTTTCAGTCTGCATCTGCAAGCTATCGGTGCTGTTTCTTAAACTTGCCACCACATAAAGAAGCAAAAATATAGAAGACAGTCCAAGAAATAAATCTGAATATGATGTCCAAAAACTATCATCCGAATGCGACTTATATTTATTATAATTAAATGCCATAGGTTTACTCCGATTAACCTATCGACAAGACAGTCTTATTGCATAAGGCAACCGGAGAAAAACTCAACCTAGGTAGGTTTATTTTAGAGACGACTTAGACTAATATCTGGTCTAGGCACTATTCAAACAGCGCGTGCATCATCTCTTCAGAGACCGCGTCTTGTTTGTAAATACTTTTTAGGGCGTTATCAATGGCTGCGTTAGCTTCGTTCATAAACTGTTTATTAACATCTGTTGTTTCGATACAACTTAAAAATGAATAGCCTTCTAATCCTGTTGCCACTTGCATGTCACTGATTTTAAAAGTTTCAGGGTCAAGCTTTAATCCTAGAATTCTAAAACGCACAGGACGGTTCTGTAATAATTTATTGGCTACAATCCAAGCTTTACTGTGGCCAGCAGCTTTTTGTGCAAGCCGACCCGATAAACTAGGTACTGAATCTAATTTGGCAGCACAATCTTTATTGCTGATTGCATCTTTTAAAATTTGGAACTCACCCCTCCAACTTTTATATCCGCCCGATATGCCGCCGTATGACCCAAGATCAACAGCCACTTCTGGTAGCTTAACCCCAGCAGATGCTTTTGTATCGATTGATTGGGTAATATTCATTAAAGCCATTGGCTTAATACTTTCATCAAGTTTTGATAAAACTTCTAAATGCGTAATGTTGACTTGGTCATTTGATTTAACGAAATCCATTTTCTGAGTTTTAAGTTGCCCCAAAAGCTGTAACTTCACTTCGACATTGTTTTTAATTAATTTAATGTGAGCGGCCAAAGCCACAAACTGAAATTCGTCAGTCAGATTGACTGATATATCTAGAATTTGACGATTTAATTTATAAAAAAAATCGGCGGCAGCTGATTTTTTCTGTTTTGTGATTTCAAAAATGTCTACAGCATGAATTTGGGCTTCGTTGATAATCGGCATTTGAACTTTAACTGTGCCGTCAATATTTTCAAAAGGCATAATATAAGTTGAAAAAACTAAAGCATCTTCATTTGGTAATTTAGAATTAATTTCTTGAATAAACGGAGAAAGATTTCTATTCATCTCTTGACCTAACTGTACAAATAACTGAGCTAATCCTTTAGGATGTAACAAGCCTAAAGCCGCTGTTTTAACTGCCTCATCGGCAATCTTTTGAACTTGCGCTTCAATAGTTTTTTTAAGCTTTTCGATTTCAGGTTTTCCTTCAGTTGATGGAGTCACAGTAATCACTGAATAGCGTTGATTTTCATTAATGGAAGCTAAGCCGACCTGCGCAAATGACAGTTGGCCAGCAAAACTGAATCCTAAGACTAATAGGGCATTTTTTAAAATATTTTTCCACATATATATTCCCAATTTACTACAAGTTTAATTAAAAGTTATCTAATGGCAGCCTGTTCACCTCACAAGCTTGCTGTGGGTTTATTTGGTTTTTACGAATCAAATCGTGCATAAACAACGTAGTTCTTTTTGCGGGCTTTTCATCTGCTAGTAAAGCCCCGCTGTTTGTAGCTAACTCTTGGTAAAGCAAGCAGTCTTGTTTGCGGGCTTCGTCAATTACGTTAGACATTTGATTTTCTGTTAAGTAAAAACCAGTTTTATTGATTTGGTAGTCCTCTAAGTCCTGAACAAATGAAACTAAACTTTTTTGTCTAAGAATGCGTACTAATAGTTTTTTTAATTTTTTAGCTGAAACTTCGTAATTAACATCTTTAGTTAATAGTTCATTGATCGTAGATTGTGATGAACCCAAAGATTTAAATAATTCAATAATCTTTTTATCATCTAAGCTTTCAACTGAACTTGTAAAAAATGAACCTGGGCCTGTGTACCAAGTTAAAAATGCCATATATAAAGAACCTTTAGTTAAACCATCAGGCATATTTTCTGGCATTTTATCAGCTTTTTTAAGCATCGCACTGCTGATTTCTGTAAAGATTTTTAATTCGGCGCTTTCAATGAATTCATACTCGTAAGTTTCCATTAATTGGAAAAGCTTTGTCATCGCTAAGTCTTGAACGCGTGTATACGCTGCGAAAGAAAAATCTCGCCATTCGGCAATAACTTCGAATCGAGGTTCGACTTCAACGTCGGCCGGAGAAAATGTTTCTGACGCGGTTAAATTTAGTAATTTAGCAAAGCCATTCTTTTTAATTGAAATTTTAGATTGCAATAAAGGAAACATTTGTTCTTGTATATTGCCTAATTCAGGAAATGTTTCACACTTTACGCCAGGCTGTGTACAGGCATTTTGTAGTGCAAATGAAATAGCTTGTGAACAAAATAAAGAAGATTCAACTTTCATATCCATTTCAAAATTATAAGGAATTCTTGCAACTTTACGATCACCTAAGATTTTAAGACGATCAGCCATTGTGTGATCTGAACCAGCTGTATCAAAAAGATTGGGTCTAACGTCAGCGTGTTCAGCTAGAAATTTGGCAGCGCGGGCTGCGACTTCTGTGTCCGCAGTTAAACTTGCATCTTGTGTAGTCGATTTATAACGGTAAACAACAAGTCTGTTTTTATCGTTACGTAAAAAGTGATCAAGAGAAACAATTTGTAATCCAAAATCAGGTTCTGATTCAACAACGTAAATCTGACCTTTATTTTCTGCTCCAAAAAGCGATCCATCATCAATATAAACTAAACCGATATGACTAAACTGTGTATCCACCTCACCAATACGACTAATTACAGCGCTAGCAAAATTAGTGGCTTTAGTTAAAATGTAATCTCCTGTTTTTAAATCAGATAAAGAAAATTTTCCGCTAGGGATAACAACTTTATTAACTAATAAATTTGGCCACTGATTTTCAATAAACGGCTTTAAACCTAAATCAGAACCAGGAAGACCCACTACACCAAGACTTTTTAGTTTTTTCTGTGATCTTAAAACTGTTAAACCAATACGATCTTCTAGACCACGCAAACTGCGGTGAGACTTTCTCATTTCATTAGCGCAAGCTTCTAGTTCAGCGCGACTTTGAAATTTATTTCCAGAAACGAAATCTCTTAAGCGATAATTTAACTGCATGCGTGATTCAAATAAACGGCTAATGGCATCTTGTTGATCAACTTCAGAAACAGCTGTTATATTTTTAAAATGGTCAGATTTAATATCGTAAAGACTTTTATTAAGATCAGATAAAATCACCTGACAATTTGCTGCCTGAAAATCAATAGATTGAGTTAGCAATAAGATATCTCCAGAAGCTTTGATCACATCGTTTGATAGAACTAGGCTGTGTCCAACTGAACACGCCATCAGGACACCCATAAAGCCAATTGTTTGATTAAGATATGATCTCATAATAGTACACCTTTTTGCTTAAATTAGACCTTAAATCTAATATAGGTGGTGCACACAGTGTGCCATCAGAAGAGGCAAATCAGGCGATTTTTAAGAAAAAGAGTGTTGTAAATAACGACATAGTGACTAAAAAGGGACGCAATTAATCACTTTTTAGTTGCTCAGAGCAGGGGGGAAGATGAATATTTGATTTATGAAAAACACTCTTTTAAAAGTAGTTACAAC